>CADBSL010000026.1 GCA_902797345.1 uncultured Eubacteriales bacterium | reverse complement strand
CCTGCCGGAAGATAACAGAGAGGAGCCGAAGCCGCCGGCGGACCCGGTTTTGTCTCTGGAGAAGATCCGGTTCCGGTACGAACGTCAGGGCGATGATGTGTTGAAGGGGCTGGAGTGGAGAGCCTCTTCGGGTGAAATCTGCGCCGTACTGGGTGGGAACGGATCCGGAAAGACCACCATGATGATGAATGCGGCGGGCATCCTGAACCCCCAGCGGGGCAGGGTGCGTCTGGGGGGCACCGCCGGGATGGTGCCCCAGGAACCCACAACGCTCTTCACCCGAAAGACGGCTGCTTTGGAACTGGAGGAGATGCTGGATCAGCTCCCTGTTTCTAAGCGCCGGGAAGCGGCGGCGGAGGCGGCCCGTCAGTGGGGGCTGGAGGAGGTCCTGGAGGTCCACCCCTATGACCTGTCCGGCGGGGAGCAGCAGCGGCTGGCGCTGGCGAAGGTGATGCTGAGAAAGCCGGAGATCCTCCTGTTGGACGAGCCCACGAAAGGGATGGATCCGGTGGCGAAAGAGATCCTGAGCGGGCGGTTGAAGAAACTGAAAGAGGAAGGGACGGCGGTGGTGATCGTCTCCCATGATATAGACTTTTGCGGGGAAACGGCGGACCGCTGCGGGATGATCTTCGACGGGGTCATCCTGTCGGAGGGCGCTCCCCGGACGTTTTTCCGGGAAAAGAGCTTTTACACGACTTCCGCCGGGCGGATGAGCCGGGGGATCTTGCCGGGTGTGGTGACGTATGAGGATCTGGTCCGGCGACTGGGGATCGATCCGGTGTCCCCCTCTCCGCCGCCTTCGGCGACACCTCCCCCCAAGGGGGGAGGCAAGGTCCATCGCTTCGCTCCGGATGACAGAAAGAAAAGTCAGGATGAGAGGAAGACGGATAGGGAGTCCGAAGACTCGAGTCTCTTGTCTCCCGACTCCAGACTCCGGACTCCGGACTACATCCCCTTCGAAGAAGAGCAGCGAAGAGCCCTCCACAAAAGGACGCTTCTGGCGGCGGGGATGATCCTGCTGGCGATCCCTTTGACGATCTTCTGCGGGGTCCGGTTTTTCGATGACCGGAACTATTACCTGATCAGCCTGTTGATCATCGCGGAGACCCTGCTGCCCTTCCTGCTGATCTTTGAAAAAAGGCGGCCCCAGGCCCGGGAGATGATCCTGCTGGCGGTGATGTGCGCCATTGCGGTGCTGGGAAGGAGCCTGTTCTTCATGGTGCCGGAATTCAAGCCGGTGGTAGCTCTGGTGATCATCGCCGGGCTGGCCTTTGGAGCGGAATCCGGCTTCCTGGTGGGTGCCATGACGGGTTTCGTGTCCAACTTTTTCTTCGGGCAGGGACCCTGGACCCCCTGGCAGATGTTTGCTTTCGGAATCATCGGCTTCCTGGCGGGAGCTCTGTTCCGGGGCAATGACCGGTTTTACCGTTCCCGGAAAGGGGTGGTGGGACTGTGCATATTCGGCTTTCTGGCGGCGCTGGTGATCTACGGCCCCATCATGAACACCTGTGCGGTGGTGACTTCCATCGCCTACGAGCCTACCCGGGCGGCTTTCAAAGCGGTGTTTCTGTCGGGATTGCCCTTTGACCTGATCCATGCGGTGACTACGGCAGTGTGTCTGGCGGTTTTGGCCTCCCCCATGCTGGAAAAACTGAGACGGATCAAGCGAAAATATGGTCTCTTGTGACGACCGGTTTACAATCCTGTTACGAATCTCCGGAACCGTTTACTTTCCCGGGACGGCAGAGTACAATGGAAAGAGAGTGAACAAAAGGTCCGAAGGAGGAACGGATAATGACTAGAATGAAAAGAATACTGGCGGTCTTCCTGTCGATGGTGCTGATCATTTCCTGCAGCATCCCCGCTCTGGCGGAAAATGTACAGGAAGCGCAGGTCTATACAGAAGGATTCCACGTGATGCTGAACGGGGAATACGTGCAGTTCACTGACGCCACCCCGGTCAACAAACAGGGGCGGATCATGGTTCCCTTCCGGGCGATCCTGGAAGCGTTGGGGGCCCAGGTGAACTGGATCGACGAGACCCGGACCGTCACGGCGAAAACCGACGACACCTTCATTTCTTTCCGGGTGGGCCAGCCGAACATCGATGTGACCAGAAACGGTGAGCGATCCGTGAAGGTGATGGATGTGGTGCCCTATATCGATCCGGCTCTGGGAAGGACTTATGTCAGTACCCGGTTCGTGTCGGAGGCCCTGGGATTTACCGTGGGCTGGGATGCGGAGGATCAGACAGCGGTGATCATCGACTTCGATTCCTTATACAGGGATGCGGACAAGATCTTTTCCAATTATGATGCGCTGATGGAGTCGGCAGCCCGGGAACCCGGACAATCGTACCGGATCCAGGACAAGATCGTCTCCCGGGAGGAACTGAGTGACGCGGTGGTGTCGGAAATAACCACCGAAGAAGACTCGGTGCTCAGGGATGACAACGGATCCGGCACACGGGTCATCGAACTGGACATGGGGCAAATGATCCAGGGATTATTTGAAGGGACCGGAGAAGATTGGACGGAGGAAGACCTTGAGCTCCTGGCACAGCTGGACCGGATCGAAATGGATCTGATCGCGGAGCCGGACAGCGGGAAGGTGCTGATGAAATCTCCGGCGAACGAGTTGTTGTTCGGTGAAGGCTACGGGGATCTCTGGATCCGGATGGACCCGGAAATGGTCTTCGGCAGCGACGTGATCCGTCTTCCGGGGCTGGACCGGCCGCTTCAGGGAGAGCTCCTTTCCATGAAAGAACGGCTGATGCAGCAGAGCAGGACCACGGGAGATGATATGTCGGTTTCCCTTTATGGGGAATTGGCTGAACAGTATCAGCTTCTTCGGACGATCCTGGGGAATGATTCCCTGAAGAAAACCACTTCAAAAGGTGTGACTGAGTACCGGGTACAATTGGACCCGGCGAAGATCATGGACCGGGGGACCAAGGTCTCCGGGACCCTGGTATTCACGGAGGACGGCAAAGGCGGGATCACCTGCAAGGGCGAGCTGACTATTGCAGATCCGGCGAAGGGCTCCCAAATGACCCTGTCGATCGACCATTCCTCCTCCAAGACCGGGATTTCCCCGGCAGCACTGCCGGATGGAGAACGGGTGGTCGAAGCGGAGGAACTTGTGGAAGAACTGTAAATAAACATGCAAAGAGGGCTTTTTTCCTGAAAAAGCCCTCTTTTTGTATACTTTTTAGCGGAAATCAAATCTTCTCGTTAGTCAATCATATATCGGGAAGATATAATATAAGCAAAGAACACTATATCGAGAACAAAGGAGGGAGATTTCATGAAAACAAAGAAGCGGATCCTGTCGCTGCTGTTGACGATGATGATGGTGCTGACGCTGATGCCGGCGGCCACGTTTACCAGTCAGGCCAAGTCAGACTACCCGGTTTCATCCATCGAGCAACTAAAAACCTACATGGAAAGTGACGGGGCGTACTGCGCCGTGCTGCAGAAAGACCTCAGCGGTCACGCGGATGGGGATTATGCATATTGGTGCGTCACCAAAGGCAGCAAGTGGATCGACATGAACGGTCATACGCTGAGCATCAGCAACGACGATTCCCGTACCTATTCAATGATGTTCCGTGTTCCGGAGGGCGCGAGCCTGACGGTGTATGACAGTCAGAAGAGCGGGAAAGGGAATATCCATTTTGATGGGCGTCTCAACGATGACGGCGATTATAGAGATCGAAGCATCTTTGATGTGCAGGGCTCTCTGGAATTGAACGGTATCACGGTGGAGGCCGGCAGGTCCAAGAGCTTTTACAGCGCCAAGTACGCCAAGACCGTTTACAAACAGATCTTTGGATGGGCGGTCAGAGCCAACAACGGAAGCCGTGTCATTATCAACAGCAGTATTCTGTATGGTAGAGGGAATAACGGGATCGGCACGACCGCTCCGAGTTATGGGAGAAATGCCGGTATCAATGCGTTGAATGGCAGTACGGTCTATTTCAACGACGGCCAGATCAAGGCAAAGGGCGGCGCCAACTGTTTCAATGTTTATTCCGGAGCGACCGTAAAAGTCATGAACGGGGCCTTTACCTGTGACAAGCTGGATGCGATCCAGTGTGACGGCAAGATCACCAATGGAATCGGCAGGGGCAGAGTCGGATTGAATGCGGCGAACATTGGCAAGTTTGCGGTGGTTTCCAGCACCAATGATTCTTCCTCCGGAGGGGCATTGGATGCCACCAGTGTGAAGATCAGTCCCAGTGGCAAATCAACAGGCACTTTTACGGCGATGTCCGGTGACACGGTGACGGAGAACGGAAAAACCGTCCATCGGCTGCTGACCTCGAATCCCAAGGTCCGGATCGCGACAGACGGAGATTTTACCGGTGCCAGCACTTATTTTGGAAATGTGAATATTGGTACCTTCGGAGTCGACTATCACAAAACCTATGTGATGAGGGTCTATCGGGACGGCTCGCTGGTCAAAGCTTCGGATCCCCGTGCCCAGGGGCAGACGACCTTCAGCGTATACGACGACGTGGTAGCAGGCTTCAATCCCGAAAAAGGCGTAGTCTACAAATTGGAAGCCCAGTTCTATGAAAACCTGAACGATGTCTATGCCACCGGCCTGACGAAGGAATTCTATTTCAAGGTCGTGGACGATATAGAGGCCCCGGTGATCAACTCCCAGTCTCCGACGGATCTTTATTACAAAGCCGGGGATCAGCCGACTCTGTTCGTTTCGGCCACCGGAACGAATCTGAAGTATGTATGGCAGCGGAAGAAACCCGGCGAGTTCGCGTGGACCCAGCTGATGAGCGAGACGAACAGCACCCTGCCTATCGGACCGCTGACGGCAGCGGATGACGGGACCATCTACCGGGCGGTCGTTTCCAACAGCAAAGGGAATACCTGGGCAGAGGATATGACCCTGCATCTGATCCAGGATATCAGCAGGGTGGATATCGAACTGGATAAACCCCGGCACGGGATGCTGCTGGACTATTCAGCAACGACGACCACGACGGGCTGCAAGATCGTGAAGGTCGAATGGGAAAAGGTCAGAGAAGGGAAGGTTTCCACCGGATTCACTCCCTATTCCGGGCTGCGGATGGAGGCCATTGTCACGGTGGAAGCTGTCGGCGGAATGAAATTCTCGAATACCGGGGTGACCGGATATATCGGCGACCAGAAGAGTTACATCACTTCCAATCCGACAGAGAATCAGAAAGCGCTTCACTTCTCCTTCGATACCCTGCCGCCGACTAGCGGCAGTGTGGGGATCGACACGGTGTTCCTGGAGGTCCAGGAGCCGGCCGCCGGAGATACGCTGCATGATCTGAAAATCATAGACGGGGGAGCCTATTCCAGCGCCTATGACCGGGATGTCCGTTGCGGCACCACCGGCACCACCTGGTACTGCGACGGCGTCAAGGCGAATTTCTCCGACGTGGTGCAGGTCGGAAAGACCTATACCGTAGAGACGACCCTCGTCCCGAATACCGGCTGGTCCTTCCTGGTCAACAGCAGTGCGGAAGTCAACGGCGAACCCATGGAGGCGGAACTCCAAGGGGCCAACCTGAAGGTGCGGAGGGACTTCACCATCCTCGATGATGGGGCTGTGGAGCCTCCCGAGGACGGCAATCCCTTCGTGGATGTCAGCAGTTCCGATTACTTCTATGAACCGGTTCTGTGGGCCGTGGAGCACGGCATCACCAACGGGACCGATGCCACCCATTTCTCCCCGGAAGCCACCTGTACCAGAGGTCAGGTCGTGACCTTCCTGTGGAGAGCCAATGGTTCTCCGGAGCCGGGAAGTGCATCGAATCCTTTCTATGATGTTTCCTCTTCGGATTACTATTATAAAGCGGTATTGTGGGCGGTGCAGAGGGGCATCACCAACGGCACTTCCGACACCACCTTCAGTCCGGATCAGGGCTGTACCAGAGGACAGGTCGTGACCTTCCTGAACCGCGCCGGCGGGAACCAGAAGGCAGATGCAGTGAATCCGTTTGTGGACGTATATCCGTCGGATTACTACTACGATGCGGTGCTTTGGGCGGTCAAGTGGGGCATCACCAACGGGACCGATGCGAGCCATTTCTCCCCGGATGCCACCTGTACCAGAGGTCAGATCGTGACCTTCCTGTACCGGGCACCGAAGGGCTGATAACGGCAAATGAACAGAAAAAAGAGGGCGTCCGCCGGTCCGAAAGGACCGGGCAGGACGCCCTTTTCGTGTGTTCGTTGCATCAGACATTGCTGCGCCATGTGTCCAGCGCATCGACGATGTCTGTCATAACTTCCGCAGATCGTTCAGGTTCTTCCCGCAGGATCTCGTGGCGGAGTCCGGGATAAAGCTTAGAGGTGGTGTTCTCGTATCCGATATGTTTCATCAGATCCACGGCGTAGTTAAAGCCTTCGTCCCCCGCCCGGCAGGGGTCATCCTCTCCGGAGATGAACAGGACCGGCATTTTTCGGTTTTTGATGAACCAGCCCGGTCTGGCATAGACTTCTTTCATCAGGTTCATCAATACGTCGAAGCCGTTCAGGGTGAAGATGTAGCCGCACAGAGGGTCCCGGTCGTATTCGGCGATGTTTTCCCGGTCTACGGACAGCCAGTTGTTGACGGAGGGACTCTCCTTGATAAAGGGTTCATTGTAGGAACCCAGGGCGATGTTGTTGAGCATTTTGCTGCGATGCCGTTCGCCCCGGACCAAACGCAGAGCCTTCACCATCAAATGACCCATGGAGGTGGCCTTGTTATACGAAGGGCTGCCGCAGACGATCAGCCCGGAGATGGTGTCATCATACCGTTTGCAGTAGGCCCGCACTTCCAGAGAACCCATGCTGTGGCCGAAGAGGAAGACCGGCAGGTCCGGATATTTCTCGTGCAGATGATCGTTGATGGTCTTCAGGTCCTCCACGCAGTTCAGCGGATTTCCTTTATAGAAGTACCCCAGGTCCTCCGGCGCTTTGACGCTGGCGCCGTGGCCCCGCATATCGTGGATGTACACGTGGTAGCCCTTTTCTGCCACGAACATCAGGAATTTTTCGTATCTTTCTTTGTGCTCCACCATCCCGTGGCAGCATTGAAGGACCCCTTTTGGCTCTTCAGCTTCTGCATACAGGACGCTTAATGGCAGCCCGTCGGCGGCGGAGTTTATGGTCATTGTTTTTAATTCGATCATTTTATTACCTCACTACGATTTATCAAATTGTAATACCGAAACCATTAAGGACGGTCAGGTATTTCCCGTAGGGGCATTCCCGAACGCGGGTCCTTAGCGATTGGCGAGCTCCGAGGGAGCGAAGACAGAGCTTAGTACCCCTGCGTGAGGGCCATGAGCGCGAGCGTCCCCGGGGAAATAACCTGACAAGTCCTACGGTTTCGGGGGTGTGTTCTGTCTGCATAATCATTTTAACATAAAAACGCGCTTATAGGGGGAAAAAGGTTGACAGGAAGTGAAGGATTTCGGTAAAATAAAGGGTAAGTTTTTTTGAAACAAGGAGTGTATTTCATGATTAGAATGGAAGGGGACCTGATCATCCCCGAAGGATATGATCCGAAGATCAGCCTGATGGAGACCCAGGTCTGCATCAAAGATATCAAGGAATTTTTTATGAACGCGTTTGAGGAGAACATGAACCTGGTGCGGATCTCGGCGCCGCTGTTCGTGGATCCCAGGACCGGTCTGAACGATAACCTCAACGGCGTGGAACGCACCGTTAAGTTCACGCTGAAGGGGATCAACGAGCTGGAGGTGGAAGTGGTCCAGTCTCTGGCGAAATGGAAGAGAATGGCCCTGGGCAAGTACGGGTTCAAACCCGGCACCGGCCTTTACACGGATATGAACGCGATCCGCCGGGATGAAGATCTGGACAATCTGCATTCCGTTTATGTGGACCAGTGGGACTGGGAAAAGGTCATCGAAAAGAGCGACCGCAACGAGGAGTATCTCCGGGAAGTTGTGAATACGCTTTACCATACATTAAAAGAGCTGACGGCCTTCATCAAGGGCCGGTACCCGAAGATCGCGGTGGATCTGCCGCCGGAGATCTATTTCATCACCTCCCAGGAACTGGAGGACCGGTATCCGGATCTGGACCCCAAGGGCCGGGAAGATGCCATCTGCAAAGAGCACAAGGCGGTGTTCCTGATGAAGATCGGCGGAAAACTCCGGTCCGGCGAGAAGCACGACGGACGTGCACCGGACTATGATGACTGGGAACTGAACGGTGACATCCTGCTTTGGGACCCGGTACTGGAGCGGGCCTTTGAGATCTCCTCCATGGGGATCCGGGTGGACGAGGAAGCATTGATGAGACAGCTGGAGCTCTCCGGAGATCTGGACCGGCTGGAGCTGGACTACCACAAAGCGATCATGGAGAAGAAGCTGCCCTACACTATCGGCGGCGGCATCGGCCAGTCCCGGCTGTGCATGTATTTCCTGCAGAAGGCCCACATCGGCGAAGTCCAGGCTTCCGTGTGGCCGGAGGATATGGTGAAAACCTGTGAAGAGAACAACATTTTCCTGCTGTAGTCGGGAAGGAAGGAGTTCGGTATGAATACAAGAACAGAAGCGCTGATCGGCAAATTTGCCATGGACCTGATCAAGGAGAAGAAGGTCTTCATCTTCGGTATCGGCGGTGTCGGCGGCTATGTGGCGGAAGCCCTGGCCAGAAGCGGCGTGGGCACCATCGCCATGGCGGATTTCGACACCGTGGAGGAAACGAACCTGAACCGGCAGATCATCGCCCTGCGGTCCACGTTGGGAGAAAACAAAGCACAGACCATGGCGAAGCGGCTGCTGGATATCAACAAAGACATCAAAGCCGTCTATTTTGATGAGAAAGTCACGGAAGACAATGTGAAGTTTCTGTTTTTAGATAAGTATCACTACGTGATCGACTGTGTGGATGACGTAAAAGCCAAGACCGCCATCATCAAAATGGCCAAGGAGAAAAAAGTTCCGGTGATCTCCTGCATGGGAACCGGCAATAAACTCCACCCGGAACTGCTCCAGGTGGCAGATATCAAGGATACCCACACCTGCCCGCT
>CADBSL010000025.1 GCA_902797345.1 uncultured Eubacteriales bacterium | reverse complement strand
TTATAGTTATCGATAAAACATACACATTAATAGTCACTCCGAACGAGACCCCTGGGGTCTCGTTTTTTTGTTCGGGAATGACAGGATTTTTCAAAAACAAATCCAAAAAAATCTGATAAAGCGCCTTGTATCCCCGAATTATATATGTTATAATAATGCGTCAGCAAACTCCGAAACGGAAAGAGAGGAAAGAAGTTATGAAGACATTGTACGATGGAAAGACCAAGACTGTAATGCTGGACGAAGCGACTGGCGTCGTCAACCTTTTCTTCAAGGACACCGCGACCGGTGAAGACGGGATGTTTGACCCGGGCTACAACACCGTAGGCGGCAGCGTAGAAGGAAAAGGGAAGATCGGGCTGGAAATCTCCAAGTATTTCTTTGAACTGATGGAGAAAAACGGGATCCCGACACATTATCTGGGCGCGGATATCGACAAAAATCTGATGCAGGTCAAACAGCTGACCGTTCCAAAACTTGAGTTTGTTCTCCGGTACTTCACAGCAGGCAGCATGTGCCGCCGGTTCACGCTGGAAGAGGGCATCCCCTTCGATCCTCCGTATAAAGAAGTCACCCTGAAGGATGACGAGCAGGGCGACCCGCTGATCACCGAACGGATCTGCTTTATGAAGGACATGCTGATCCCCGGCGTATGGGATAAGGGTCTGGAACTGGTAGAACAGGTCGGCGAAGTGCTGAAGAAGGAACTGGCCGGAATGGGTCTGACACTGATCGACTTCAAGATCGAAGTAGGTTTCGATAAGGACGGCAACGTTTACGTGGTAGACGAGATCACTCCGGACATCTGGAGAGTTCGTGACGAAAACGGCGTGATCCCCAACCAGATCGACTGTGCGAAGATGATCCTGGAAAAGATTCGGTAGTAGATGGAAGATTAGAAATCGAAGAAATAAGATGAAAAGACCGGGAAGATCCGTCAGGATCCTTCCCGGTTCTTGGTTTTTGAGGCTTGGGTCTTAAGACTTAAGTCTTTATTCTTTTTTCTGCCAGAGCAAGGCCTCTCTTGAGTTTGGAGTCGTTCAAAGGCTCCAGCCCAAACCGCCGGGAAAGTTCTGTGCCGAAAGCGGTCAGGTCTTCTTCCGTTCCCTCCAGCAGTTCGCATTCCAGCTCGCAGACGGGTTCGTGGAGATCTCCCGCCAGGAGTTCCCCGGTATCCATGGACAGTTCGATGCGGGATTCGCTGAAAGAAAGGGACCCCAGGGTCCTCACGCAGTCCGATATGAACAGAGGGGAGATCTCTGGGCAGCCTGTGATCGCAGGAATCAGTTCTTCCGCCTCCGGGAAAGTCTCCTCCTGCAGCAGAGGAAGAAACAGGGAAAGATCCGGGGCTTCCGTCTTTGCCGGCAGGTTGTATTCCAGCCGCCGGGCAAGTCCCGCTGTCTCCTCGGCAGGGGACCATTTGAAGGTGGCGACCAGGTCTTCGCCTTCTTTTCGTACCCGGTAGCCGATCCGGCCGGCGGCCAGGCGGCGGTCCGGTGTGTCGTAATAGATCGCCCGCATGGGGATCTCCTGAAGGGATCCGGGAACCAACAGATCGCAGATCCATTTGTCCTGAAACACTTCGTGACCCTGCTTAGGGTCACGAAGTGCAAACTTTATTTCCAGTTCTTTATTTTTCATTGACGATCGCCTCAGAGCCGAGTTTCACGATGCCCTTTTCCAGATTGAGGAGCAGGGTGTTGAGTTCGTCTGCTTTCTTTGCAGTGATATGTGCGCCGTCCACCGCCAGGGTGGCGTTGTACAGAAGCTGTTCAAAGTCGGCGTGGAGTTTGGACATCTTCTCCCGGATGGCCTGAACTTCTTCCAGAGAAGCGGTCTGTTTCTCTGCCGGAGCTTCAGCCGGCGCTTCTTCGCTGGCGGCAGCTTCGTTTTCTGGAGCTTCTTCCGCTTTTGGCGCTTCTGCCGGTGTGAATTCCACCGGACGGGGCTGAGCATTCCCGCTCTTGACCAGTTCGTATTCACAAATGTCATTGATCGGGATCGCATCATATCCCAGCTGTGCCTTCACCAGGCTGGCGAAGTCCCGTTTGGAGTCTTCCTCACCGTGGACCAGGAAGAGCATGGACGGTGCTTTCTCGAAACCGGCGAGCCAATCCAGCAGAGCATCCCGGTCTGCGTGGCCGGACATACCTTCCAGGTTGTGGATCTGAGCGTTGACGTAAATGTCCTCCCCGAAAAGCTTGATATTCTTTTCGCCGTCCAGGATCGCCCGGCCCAGCGTACCTTCCGCCTGATAGCCGACGAAGACGACGGAATTCTTTCCGTCCCAGATGTTATGCTTCAGGTGATGCTTGATCCGGCCGGCGTCGCACATGCCGCTGGCGGAAATGATCACCTTGGGTTCTTTGTTGAAGTTGATGGCCTGAGATTCATCGGAGGTCTTGGAGAACACCAGTCCCGGGAATTCCAGCGGGTGGTCTCCCGCCATGATGTAGGCCTTGGTCTCATCATCGAAGACCTGGGCGTTTTTCATAAAGACTTCCGTGGCTTCTACGGCCATGGGGCTGTCCACATAGACCTTGATCTTGCTGAGGGGTTCCTTGTAGTCCGGAGACGTGGTCTCATAGAACCGATTTAGGTTGTACAGCAGTTCCTGTGTCCGGCCTACTGCGAAGGAGGGGATCACAGTGGTGCCGCCCCGGGCAGCTGTTTCCAGGATGATATCCACCAGTGCATTGACGCTCTTTTCGTTGGCCGGGTGCACCCGGTTCCCGTAGGTGGTCTCCATCAACAGGAAATCCGCGTCTTTGATGTATTCCGGATCCTTCAGGATCGGCCGGTTTTTCATTCCCAGGTCGCCGGAGAAGACGATCTTGGATTCCTCGCCGTTTTCCTTCACCCAGATCTCGGTGATGGCGGAGCCCAGGATATGTCCTGCATCCCGGAACCGGATCTTGATCTCGTCACAGAGCTGCTTGGTTTCGCCATAGATCAGGGGTTCAAAGAACTGGAAGGAGGCTTCCGCATCCTTGGCGGTGTACAGAGGTTCCACCAGGGGACGTCCTGCCCGCATGTTCTTCCGGTTCTGCCATTCCGCTTCTTTTTCGTGGATGTGGGCGCTGTCTTTCAGCATGATATCCACCAGGTCGTAGGTGGCGTCGGTACAGTAGATCACGCCTTTGAATCCCCGTTTCACCAGGAGCGGGATCCGGCCGCAATGGTCGATGTGAGCGTGGCTCAGGATCATAAAGTCGATCTCCGCAGGGTCGAAGGGGAAGGGTTCCGCATTCATCTTGTCCGCAGTTTTATTTCCCTGGAACTGTCCGCAGTCCAGCAGTAATTTCTTGTCACCGATGGTGATCAGGTGGTTGGAGCCCGTTACAGACTGGACCCCACCGCAGAATTGTATTTTCATCGTTGTTTCTCCTTTTTTCTTGCTTATTTTATCTATTATACCGCAGAATCGTTGAATGTAAAAGACCATATTTTGGACGCTGGTTTTCGATAGTACGTCCTCGTTTGAATGTCCGGAGCAAACATCTCGGGACACGCTCTCGCTATGG
>CADBSL010000024.1 GCA_902797345.1 uncultured Eubacteriales bacterium | reverse complement strand
TTCAACCAATTTACCGAAAGAATAAACCTTTGTGTTCAGGGCTCTTAAGCTTTCGATATACTGTTCCTTTGTCATTAAAGCCATAATTAATCACTCCTTTAAAATTTTAAAAAAATTTATAACATATCGGCAGTCGAACCGCTGCCGAATTATGCATCGAATCTACCGCTCACCTCTCATGAGCTTCTTGGCCATCTCGATCAGGTCGTCGCTGACAGAAGTGTCCAGCTTCACGTCCTTCACCCAGTCCAGTTCTTCCATTAAAGTATCCTTGACGATCTCCTCTGTATCCATCTGAGCAGAGGGGCATCCGCTGCAGGCTCCGGTCATACGGATCGTAACGACTCCGTCTTCCACCTTTGTCACGACAGCACCGCCTTCGTGCTCTCCCAGAAGCGGGTTGATTTTCCCTTCCAGGATCGCTGTTACCTGTTCTACCATTTGCTTACTCCTTTTATTTCATACCATAGGAAATTGTATCATTTATCGACAGTGAAATCAAGCCCATAAATGAATCCTTTTAGACAATTGAGCGAGCAGCTGTAAGCCGGCAAGCAGCCAGCTAAAAGCTTCCAGCTCCCAGCTCCTTACGCTCTCGGATGTGTTTTATCGTATACTTCTTTCAGGGTGGACCGGTTCGCCGTCAGGTAGACCTGTGTGGCGGCGGCGTCTTCGTGGCCCAAAAGCTCCTGCAGGGATTTCAGATCCGCCCCGTTTTGGATCATGTGGACCGCAAAGGAGTGCCGAAGGATCTGCGGGGTGATCCGCTTTTCGATGCCGGCCTTGTCGGCGTAGTAGCGGATGATCTTCCAGAGTCCCTGCCGGGTCAGCCGGTGTCCGTTGTAGTTGACAAAGAGAGCGTCTTCTTCCATGTCCGTCAGCATCCCGCTCCGACACTCTTCCAGATACCGGGCCAGGGCCTCCCGGCACATCTGTCCGATGGGCAGGATCCGGGCGTTGCTCTGGTCGCTGCCGCAGGCCACGAAGTCCATCTTCAGGTTCACGTCCCCCACGTCCAGCATCACCACTTCAGAGACCCGCATGCCGGTGGCATACATCAGTTCCAGGATCGCCTTGTCCCGGATGCCCTTCCGGCTGTCGTCGGGCTGTGACAGCAGAAGTTCTACTTCTTCCAGGCTCAGATACTCGAGTTCTTTCTTTTCCAGCTTCGGCGTCCGGACTCTGGCCACGGGGTTCTCCTCCACGTCTCCCCGCCTTTTCAGGAAATAAAAGAAGGACCGGACCGATGCGATCTTGCGGTTGATGGTGGAGGTGGTCCGCCCCAGTTTCTTCAGATATAATACATAGGAAATAATGGTGGCGTTGTTCACATCGGAAAACTGCCGGATGTGCTTTTCTTTCAGGAACTGGGCAAAACCCCTTACGTCTCTGCGGTAAGCCTGCAGGGAATTCTTCGCCATCTTCTTCTCCTGAAAGAGATACGCCTCAAATTCTGCTAATATGCTCTCCATTTTTCTGCTCCAAAAAAATTTGGTTCAACAGTACATGCGATTCATCTTTATTATACTCTTGTTTACCATAAAGTACAAAATATTTTTTACGGAAAAACGAAAGCCGCCAACTGAGCTGACGGCTTTTCTGCAAAAGGTTGTGCAGGCTTTCCCCTCTCCGCCCCTTCGGGGCACCTCTCCCCGCAGGGGCGAGGCAGGGTCACGGTCCTGACTTTTATTGATATTTTTTCAGATTTTCCCGGAAGACCTGTACGGCGGCTTCGTTGTCATCGATGAAGTAGGACCGGGCGATGTTTCCTTTGGAATCCAGATCCCGTCCATCCCACCAGATGGCCACCTTGATCCTCGGGTAGCTGCGGATCTGGTTGAACATGTCTCTCACCCAGGCCGCCTTGTCGCCCCCGTAGTTGCTGCAGGCGAACTCCGTGATCATGAAGGGCTGACCGAACCAGGCGTTGTACTGCCAATAGAAGGCGTCGTAGATCTTCTTGAAGCTCCGCCAGGTCTCATCGCTGTAATAGGTGCCGGTGTTGTAGCCGGTGAGCCCGATCACA
>CADBSL010000023.1 GCA_902797345.1 uncultured Eubacteriales bacterium | reverse complement strand
CCGGTGGCCAGTTGGACTCCCAAGGAGACCAGGGCGATGGCGCACCAGCAGCACAGACCCATGAGGATGGGCTTTCCTCCTTCGCGAATCAGTTCCACCAGGTTGGTGTTGAGGCCGATGGCACACATAGCCATCGCGATAAAGAACTTGGCGAGCCATTTCATGGCCGGGACAAAGGAACCGCTGTAAAGGGTCGTGAAGCCGCCGTCTGGGAAAAAGCCGACGATGGTCGTGATGATGGCGGCTGCGGCAAAGTAGAGGATGAAGACAGGAAACACTTTCTTCAGCGAATAGCCGTCGGTGCTGCTTCCCTCTGTGCCGAGGCTGCGTTTTTTCCGGGTCTGCCAGATCGCCAGCACCAGGGTGATGGGGATGATCGCCAGAGTCCGGGTCAGCTTGACGGTGACCGCCGCAGAGAGGATCCCGTTCGCGTGATAGATGCCTTCCGCCGTGGATGCCGCGGCCGTGACGGAAGAAGTGTCGTTGACTGCCGTTCCCGCAAAGACCGCAAAGCCTTCGGAACCCAGCCCGATGGCGTGGCCGAGGAGGGGGAAGATGATGGCGGCGATGACGTTGAACAGGAAAATGACGGAGATCGACTGGGCCACCTGTTTGTCGCTGGCACCGATCACCGGGGCTGTGGCGGCGATGGCGGAACCTCCGCAGATGGCGGAGCCTACGCCGATCAGGGTCGAGGTCTTCGCGTCTGTCTTCATCAGTTTCATCAGGATAAAAGCGGTGATCAGGGAAATGGAAATGGTGGAGACGATCACCGGCAGGCTTTTAGACCCGACCCGGGCGATGGTCCCCAGATCCAAAGAGAATCCCAGGATGATCACAGCGTATTGCAGGATTTTTTTCGAGGTGTATTGGATGCCGCTTTTGGCAGCGGAACCGCTCAGCGCCGGGAAGATCAGCGTCAGGATCATCCCCATGAGAATGGCGAAGACCGGCGCACCGACGATCTCCAGAGAAAAGTTGCCGGCCCGGAAGGCTGACAGCAATGTAGCGATAGCGGCTATGATGGCGCAGAGCAGAATGCCCGGCGCTTTTGTTTTTAGTGAGTCCATAATTTGCCTTTCTGTTATTTCTTTCTTTCCCAGTTTGATGGAGTCCTGAGCCATGGTAACACCGGCAAAGATGACGATGATGGCGATGATCTGTACCGGCAGGATCGCTTCGCCCAGCACCAGGAAGGCGATGATGCAGCTGAACACCGGGATCGTGTTGTAGATGATCGAGGCGTTGGTGGCACCGATGAGGTTGACCGCCTTGTTCCACAGCATGAAGGAAATGATGCAGCAGCCGATGGCCAGATAGAAGAAGCAGGCTACTCCCACCCGTTCGAACTGCGGGAACCCGTACATGGCGCAGTGGCCGATGAAGAAGGGCAGGGTCACCAGGAAGGCTACCACGAATCCGCAGAAGATAAAGGACCAGGTGGATACTTCCGGATCTTTGTATTTATTCAGGATCGTATATACCGACCACAGGAACGTCGCGATGAGGATGAGGATGTCGCCGATGGTGAAGTCCAGGGACAGCAGTACGTTGATGTCTCCTTTCACCAACAGGAAGGCTACACCCAAGATCGCCAGGATGACGCCAAAGACCCGCTTCGGGGTCACCTTTTCCTTGAAAATGACTCGCATGATCAAGATGGTGAAGATCGGGCTGGAGGTGGCGATCAGGCTCAGGTTCGTGGCGCTGGTGGTACGCCCGGCCCAGTAACAGAGCAGGTTGTACAGCCCGGTGCCGGTCACACCGCAGGCGATGATGACCCACTTCTGTTTTAAGATCTTATCCCAGTCGGCGATCACGTGTTTGATGGCCAGCGGGAACATGATGATCAGTGCCAGGGTCCACCGGCAAAAGGCGATGACCGAGGGGGCATAGCTTCCGCTGAGACCTCTCGATATCACGAAGTTCCCGGACCAGATAGCGATGGCGATGACTGCCAGCAGGACCCCAAGGGACTTCCCGCTGGTTTTTTTGGTTTCTGTGGTGATAGGTGTTTCACTCATGATGATTCTCCTGTTTCTGTACGTATTTTTTGATCTCTTCCTATTATATTCCGAAAACAGAGAAATACAATAATCGGCAGGGAAAAAAGAAGAAGAATGGGGAGCAAGGCTTCTATAAAATAGTAATAATCGAAAATATATCTTGAAGCTTTATGGCAATAGATGTATGATATTAACAATAATAGTATTAATAGGATGCTGTCGGAACAGATTCTTTCCTTTGAGTTCCTTGTGGACGGCCTCACAAGGACGAAAAAGAGAAAAGCAGAGATTTCATCCATGGTTGATCGAGAAGTTTGCATAGAGGCCATGGATGTAAATGCGGGATTACGTGGTTTTATCCATGAATGGCCGGGCCGAACTGATAGAGGCCATGGATGTAAAGTAATGTATATGGGAATTCATCCATGAATGACTGGGACGAACAGATAGAGGTCATGGATGTAAAGCAATGTATACGAGAATTAATCCATGAGGGACCTGCGGTAGTGGATGAAGACCATGGATGCAAATGATGAAAAGCTTAAATTCATCCACTTCCAGGAAGAGGGAACGCTTGAAGGATCGGATTCTCGAAGGGATCCGGTGAGAAACAGGACTCTTATCCGGCAGTGGATTATAGCAGAAAGGGGAAATAGGGAATCGTGGAGGCAATAAAGAATTTTGTAAGAAAAAGAAAGGGTCGAGTGAAATCTATAATTGACCAGAAGTCTCAAGCATTGAAATCTGCACCGGAGGGGACGCTTCGGATCGATCACAGCAATGGGCTGACTCGTTGCTATCACAGGATCGACCCTAAAGATCCCCGGGGTAAATATATTCCCAGGGCGCAGGAAGGACTCGCAATGGACCTGGCACAAAAGTCTTATGACCAGAAAGTCTTAAAAAGAGCGGAAAAGGAATGGAAGGCGCTGAGCAAATATGAGGGGGTCATTGAAGATGGGATGATGGAAGATGTGTATGAGGAAGAGACTCCCGATCGAAAGAAATGGATCATGCCCATCTGGCAGCCGGATAAAGACTACGTACAGGAGTGGAGGAACTATTCTTATCAGGGCCTGACGGCGTATGATCCCTCCGTGAGGCTCCGGACAGAAGAGGGGGAGGCAGTCCGATCGAAGACCGAGGTGATCATAGCGGACAGGCTGAAGAGCCTGAATATCCCTTACCGCTACGAGTGTCCGGTCTATCTGGATGACGGAGGAGTATTCTATCCGGATTTTACAGCGCTATGCGTCCGTACCCGAAGAGAGTATGTGTGGGAGCATTTTGGAATGATGGACGATCCGGGTTACCTGGAAGAAGCGCTGAAAAAGATCGAGCGCTATGAACGGAACGGGATCTTTCCGGGGGACCGGCTGATCACGACTTTTGAAACCTTCCGAAGTCCGATAGACACCAGGATCATTGATTTGATTATTCGAAAGTACTTGTTGTAGATTGTGGTATAATACCTGTATCAAAGAAAATGGAGGGGAGAAGATGGAAGCAATACAGATCGTAAGGAACCCGCTGCCGGAAGAGTGGTGGGAGAGCGTATTTACCGAAGCCCGGGCCCGGGAGGTCCGGAAGTTCCACGGGACTTTTCCGGAGTATGGGCCGACTCCGTTGGGGAATTTGAAGGAGTTGGCTGAGATGCTTGGCGTGGCCGGGATCTATGTCAAAGACGAGAGCAAGCGGTTCGGGCTGAATGCCTTTAAGGCTCTGGGCGGAAGCTTTGCCATCGCCAACGTCCTTCGGGAGAAGCTGGGGCTGGATGAAGATGAAATGACGTTTCAAAAGCTGACCTCTCCGGAGATACAGGAAAAGACCCGGGAGATGACTTTCGTGACGGCCACCGACGGGAACCACGGCCGGGGCGTGGCCTGGACCGCCAGCCGGCTGGGGGCGAAGAGCGTGGTCTATATGCCTAAAGGAAGTGCCGCGGAGCGGCTGGAGAATATCCGCAGGGCCGGTGCCCACTCGGAGATCACAGAGTGGAATTACGACGACACCGTGCGTTTCGCGAAAAAGCAGGCGGAGGAAAACGGCTGGACGCTGGTGCAGGATACGGCCTGGGAAGGGTACCGCCGGATCCCCCGGTGGATTATGGAAGGGTATCTGACCATGGCGGACGAGGCGGCGGAGCAGCTGAAGGGGGCGGCTCCCACCCACATCTTCCTGCAGGCCGGAGTAGGTTCAATGGCAGGGGCCGTGGCGGCATATTTTTCGGATCGGTATCGGGAGGCGCCTCCGAGGATCATTGTGGTAGAGCCCCATGGGGCCGATTGTCTGTTCCGGACGGCAAAGGCGGCGGACGGAGAGCTGCACCCGGTTACCGGGGACATGAACAGCATCTGTGCCGGACTTTGCTGCGGGGAGCCCTGCGACATCGCCTGGGAACTGCTTCGGGATCATGCGGAATTCTTTGCATCCATTCCGGACGAGGCGGCGGCGATGGGGGTGCGGATCCTGGGAAATCCTCTGGGAGAAGACCCCCGGATCATCTCCGGGGAAAGCGGTGCAGCCGGATTGGGATTGGCGGCGGCGCTTCTGACAGATCCGTCTCTGGCGGAGCAAAAGGCGCTCTTGGGTCTGGATGAGAATGCCCGGATCCTGTGCTTCTCCACGGAAGGCGATACGGACCGGGACAACTACAGAAGGATCGTGTGGGAGGGGAAGTACTCCTATTGACCGAAAAACGGGAACCAAAAAGGACCCAGGCGCGAATCGGATGCGCTCAGGTCCTTGTTTTTTGTCTTTTTTACAGGAAGGCGATGAGCCCGATAATGATAGCGGCGGCGGTGAAGACCAGCAGGCTCCGAAGCGCCGGCCTTGTTGGGGCGGCAGGGCCTCCGGGGGACAGGGCTCCTTCCGCGAGCGTGGAAAGGGCCTCGGGGTTTTCTTCTTCCGGTGCTTCCGTTTCCATAGCCTCCGCGATCGCCGGGACGGCAGCGGCGGGCAGATCGTCGAATTCACCGGCTTCTTCTTCCGATTGGAGGTCTTCCTTTACGCCAATATTCACCACTAATATCGACAGCAGGATGAGTCCCAGGGAAATCACGGTCTTCGGCGTCAGGGCTTCTCCGAAGAGGAAGAGCCCCCACAGGGTGGCCGTCAGGGGTTCCCCAAACCCCAGGATCGTAGCTTTCCCCAGTTCCATGTGGTTCAGCGCCAGAGGGAAAAGGGTGTAGGGCATCACTGAGCTGATCAGTCCCAGCGCCAGCATCGCCACCAGGGTCACCGGGTGGGCCTGGATCATGGGCAGGGCCGAATCCGAGGCCACAAAGGGAATCATCCCGATCACGTAGAACATCAGGGTATAGGCGGAGATGGTGATGCTGTCGTAGTGGGGCACTGCCAATCGGCTGCCCACGTTGTAGAACATATATCCGACGCCTGATAGCAACCCGATGGCCAGGCCCTTCGGCGACAGGGCGCCGGCACCGCCGGAAAGGATCCCGCTCATGATGATGCAGCCCGTCAGGGCGAAGCCCAGGGACAGGATTTTTCGAAAACTCATTTTTTCTCTGAACAGGAAGGTGGACACCAGGATCACCAGTGCCGGACCGATGTAGACCATCACCGCGGCCATAGCCATGGTGGAGATCTGCATGGTCATAAAATAGGCCGTGTTGGTCATGGCCAGACCCAGGGCACCGGAGATCACGAAAAACCCCAGGTGCTTCCAACTTTTCAGCCGTATCTTCTCCGGAAAGAACAGGAAGAGGATGGGTGCCAATATGATCAGCCCCGTCAGGGACCGGGCCAGGGAGTTCTGATAGGCCGAGAAACCGAATCCGGTCAGGACCCGGTTAAAAACGCCTGAAGTCCCCCAGCCAAAGGAAGCCGTGAGCGCCAGAAGCGGCGCCGCGGCGGCAAGTTTGTCTTTTTTCAAATCGATCCCTCCAAACAGAATGGGAGTATATGTATCATTATCTCACTTTTTGCGGGAAAATACTATGAAAAAATTCATAGACAGATGTTAATGAATCCTTTTTGTGTTATACTGTGTTTTACAAAGGGAAAAGAAAGGGAAAACCATGTGGAAGGAAATCTGGGAAGAAGTCACGGATCCGAAAAACGGGCACTGGCGGCTGGCCTTGTTCTGGCCGGCTTATTTACTGGTGTTTTTTCTGATAGAAAGACTGCGCCCTGCGGCGACGGTCTATACTCCCATGCACAGTGGGCTGGACGACCTGATCCCCTTCTGTGAATTCTTCATCGTTTTCTACCTGTTCTGGTTTTTCTTTATGGCGGCGATGCTGGTGTACTGCGGGTTTTTTGAACCGAAGACCTTCCGCAGGCTCATGCACTATTTCATCCTCACCTTTTCGGTGGCGGTGGTGTGCTACCTGGTGTTCCCGAATTGCCAGGAGCTTCGTCCGGCGGACTTCTCCCCTCACTGGTGGGATCCCTTCGGGATGTTCACGAAGCTCATCTTCAGCATCGACACTACCACCAATGTCTGCCCTTCGGAGCATGTCATCGGTGCTTTGGGAGTTGTCTTTGCGGCCCGGGATACAAAGCGCTACTCTTCGGCGAAGTGGACGGTTTTCATTACCGCTCAGGCTGTCCTGATCTGCCTGTCCACCCTGTTTATCAAGCAGCATTCCGTGGTGGATGTGGCGGCTGCGCTGCCGGTGTGTCTGGCGGGTTGGCTGTTCTGTTTCCATGGAGAACGGCGCAGAGAACAAAAACACGAACGATTATAAAATAGAGTTCGAAAATATTTCGTATTTTTACCAAAGACTTTCTAATAATCCGCAAAAAATCTTGTAATAACGGATTTTTTGCGGTATTATTTTGTTAGGAAGAGAGAGTTTAAAAGGAGGAGCGAACGATGATCAAAATCGGAATCATGGGATATGGGAATATCGGCAGAGGGATCGAGGTGGCTGTAGCGAAGGCGCCGGACATGGAACTGGCAGCGGTCTTCACTCGCAGGGACCCGTCTTCGGTTGCTCTGAAAACCCCCGGCGTGCCGGTGGTGAATGTGGCGGACATCGACGCCTGGAAGGGTAAGATCGATGTGATGATGCTCTGCGGCGGCAGCGCGACAGATCTTCCGGAACAGACCCCGGAATATGTGAAATACTTCAATGTCGTCGACAGTTTTGATACTCATGCGAAGATCCCGCAGCATTTTGCCAATGTAGATAAAGCGGCAAAGGAAAGCGGACATCTGGGTATGATCTCCGGCGGCTGGGATCCGGGCATGTTCTCCCTGAACCGGCTGTATGCGAATGCGATCCTGCCAAACGGCAGCGACTACACTTTCTGGGGCAAGGGCATCAGCCAGGGCCACTCCGACGCCGTGCGCCGGATCGAAGGCGTAGCGGACGCCAAGCAGTACACGATTCCCGTGGAAAGTGCTCTGGAACAGGTGCGTTCCGGCTCCAACCCGGTATTGACTACCCGGCAGAAACACACCCGGGAGTGCTTTGTGGTGCTCAAAGAAGGCGCTGATGCGGCGGCCGTGGAAAAAGCCATCAAAGAAATGCCCAACTATTTTGACGAATACGATACCACCGTCCATTTCATCAGCCAGGAAGAGCTGAATGAAAAACACAGCGCTATGCCCCATGGCGGGTTCGTGCTGCGGACCGGCTCCACCGGTTGGGACGATGAGAATAAACACGTGATCGAATACAGCTTAAAGCTGGATTCCAACCCGGAATTCACCGGCAGCGTCCTGGTGGCTTATGCCCGGGCGATCTGTAAAATGGCTTCCGAAGGCCAGACCGGCTGCGTCACCGTTTTTGATGTGGCCCCGAAGTATCTGAGCCCCGAAAGCGATGATTATCTGAGAGCACATATGTTGTAACATTCCAAAGGGTCGATGCTTTTGATATGCAGCGGCCCTCCTTCATTTCACCAAAAATGAGGATG
>CADBSL010000022.1 GCA_902797345.1 uncultured Eubacteriales bacterium | reverse complement strand
GATCTGTATCCTACGGTGGGAGATCCCCACCTGGTCTTTCGCATAAATCAGCGCCGTGCGGGCCACCAAAGGCAGTCCCCGTCCCGGCAGCCGCCGGATCTCCCGGAGTTTTCGGAAGTAGGAAAAGGCCAGTATCCCGGCTGCACCGATCGCTCCCGCCAACCACACAGCCGCCGCCAGCCGCACCGCCATAGAGATCATTCCCCGGAAGGTGTCAGGCAGTGAAGCGGGTTGTGCGACGGTCTCGGCCTGAGCCGGAGTCTGTGCTTCTGCCGGTTGGGCTTCCGAAGCTTCACCGGTCACCGAAACCTCTTCCATAGCGGCCGGAGCCTCTGTCTGCTCCGAGATCGCACTGTACACCGCCTGTCCCGGCAGCACCGCAACCTCCTCCGGCTGCAGCACATCCACCCCGAAGGGAATGCACATCCGCAAAAAAATAAGAAGCCACAGGAAAACAAAGGCCCTCCTGCTGACTCCGTGCCTCTTCTTCAATACCCTTTTGGCAAATAATAAAATGAAAATCATCACGGAGCCGGTAACGCTCAGCCCCGCGATGACCGCAAATGCATTCAACATTGTATCAATACTTGTCCAACAGTTCCTTGATTTCCTTCATTTCCTCGTCGCTGATCACATTGTCATCCAGGAAAGCGGAAAACAATCCGGACACAGAACCGTGGTAGAATTTATCCAGCAGGGTCCGGGATTCTGCCTTACCGACATTTTCTCTCGATACCAAGGGCACACATTTGAAACCGGGATCGATCCGTTCAATGAAACCTTTGATACCAAGGTTTTTCAGTACTGTATATGTTGTATTCTTCTTCCACCCGTACTTGTCCAGCATGTAAGCTGCGGTGGCTTTCGCTGTGGTTTCGCCCTGAGACCACACAAAGTCCATGACTTTCAGTTCCGATTCCGGCAGTTTGTGCAGTGCCATACTATACCTCCTTGGTTTCTCTTAGGATAATTCTACTGCGGTAGAAATACATTGTCAATAAATGTTACGAAATTGTAATAAAGAGCTGGGCGCTGGAAGCCAGCAGCTGGCAGATGGAAGCTCATAGCTCATAGCTTCCAGCTCACTTATACTGCTTCAAAAACCGCTTGAACACCTTCACGACATCCTCGTCCTCCAGCCGGTACGACCGGGCCACTTCCCCGTTCTCATCCAGGTCGATGCCGTCCCACCAGACCGCCACCTTGATCTTGTCGTACTTGCCGATGGACCGGAACATATCCTTCACCCAGGCCTCCTTGTCGCCGCCGGCATTGGAGCAGGCGAACTCCGTGATCATGATGGGCTTGTCGTAATTCTTCACGGTCTTGCTGTACAGGGGCTCGTAGATCTCGTCGAAAGTCCGCCAGGTCTCTCCTTCGTAATACGTGCCGTTGTTGTAGCCGGTGATCCCGATGACGTCCACATACTCGTCCCCGGGGTAGTAATTGTACTCGTTGTTCCACTTGTAATTCGGGAAGGACCGCTCATTGGGGTTCCAGATCCAGATGGTGTAGGCGTCCGCGCCCCGGGCCCGGAAGAGCTCGAAGATGTACTTGTACAGTTCCACGAAAATATCCGTATCCCTTGAAGTATGATAGGCTGAATACGCGCACCAGTCCCCATTCATCTCATTGAAAGGCCGGAACAGCACCGGGATCTTCTCCGTCACCAGAATGTCCGCCAGCTGGTTCAGGTACTCGTCGTACTCCCCGTTCAGGATCCGGTACACCACATTGCCGGTGTCGTCGTTCATGGTCTGCAGGGTCAGCTCCGTGGTCCGCCCCATCTTATCCGCTTCCTTCAGCCGGGCCCGGACGTCCTCCAGGGTCTCCTCCTCCGAGTCGAAGTGGGTATAGTGCAGCAGCACCGGGAACTGGTAGTCCACCTTGCTTTCGATATCGTACAGGTCATTGTAATCCGCACCGATGCCCCATTTATATACGCCCCAGGTCAGGCCCTTGTCCTCGCCGAAGAGGTTCTTGTAGACCTTCTTGGTCTTGCCGGCCCAGTAGCTGCGGATGTTGTCGGAGGCCTTGGCAGAACCCCGCTCATCCAACACCGCCATGGTAGAGGCGATCTCCTGGACGTCCGCGGCGAAGCTCACCTCCGTCGAAGACTTCAGGAAGATCGTGCAGACCTTGTTGCCCTCCATCTCCACGTCCGCACAGACGTAGTGGTTCATATCATTCTCGTCGATGGTCTCCACTTCGGCCCCCATCTTCTCCCGGCTCCACTCGTTCACCGTCACCTTGTGGTTGTTGAAGTAGAGGGTCTGGGTGGGCTGGACGACGTGATCGCTCTGGTTGTCCAGGAACTTCCCGGAATAGGCCACGTAATCCGCCACTTCCTGGGAGGTCTTGAAATCCTCCGT
>CADBSL010000021.1 GCA_902797345.1 uncultured Eubacteriales bacterium | reverse complement strand
CCCGCCGGACCTGTTCCCGGTCCATCAGATCGGCGATATATCCCTTTGCGGTGCCGCCCTGCTCACACAGTTCCTTTGCCCGTTCGTGGATCCGTTCACCGGTGGCAATCAATGCGACTTTGGCTCCTAATTCCGCGAAGATCTTTCCGCAGGCAAATCCGATACCGCCTGCGCTGCCAGCGCCGGTAATGACACAGACCTGATCGGTGAAGTCGATATAGTGTTTCATTGTTATCCTCCTTGTGTGAAAATGACGCTTGAAGCTTCCGGCTCCCAGCTCCCGGCTCCCCTAAAAAAAGAGGGTCCGAAGACCCTCCGCAGGTTTTTGCGATCAGTCAGCGATCTTTTCGCATGCTTCTCTGAATACTTCGGTATGTCTGTCAACATCCGCTTCCGATGTGGCGGCAGACATGATCGCCATATTGTGGAACGGTGTCATGAAGATGCCTCTGTTGAGTGCATACAGGTGCATGTACCAATCCAGATCGAAGTCTCTGTGGTTGACCGCGTCGGTGCCGTCTTTGGCCACTTCCGGCAGGAACCAGTATTCTGTTCTGGTGCCCAGCTGAGTGGTGCTCCAGTCGAATCCGAATTCCTCGATGCCTGCTTCTACGCCGGCGTTGAACCGTTCTGCCAGCGGGATCGAGTGCTTGTAGAAGTCCTCGGTCAGTACCTTGTCTAAGATCACGTGCATAGCCGCCATGGTGATGGCATTTGCAGCCAGAGTGCCGCCGATGCCCTTCACGAGGCCGTACAGTGCAACCAGTTCTGCTTCTGCCTTCTGAGCAAATTCTTCGGTGAAGCCGTATACGCCTACCGGGATGCCGCCGGCTAAGGTCTTGCCGCAGACCACGATGTCCGGATCCAGGTTGTGTTCTCTGGTGTAACCGCCGATGCCGCAGCAGATGGTGTGGGTCTCGTCGATCAGCAGGTAGGTGCCGTATTTCCGTGTCAGTTCTCTTAATTTTTCATGATAGCCCGGTGCCGGGTGAACGATGCCGATGTTGGTCATGACCGGTTCTGCCATAACGACCGCTACATCTTCGTCTTTCAGGGCGTTTTCCAGTGCTTCTACGTCATTCCATTCGATGACCTTGGTGGTGTAGCTGGGGTCGATCTGCGGACCGATGTTGCCCACTCTGGAGATGATGTCGCCTTCCGGTGTCAGGGTGGCGATGGTCTCATCTACTGTGCCGTGGTAGCACCAGTTGAATACGACGACCTTTGGTCTCTTGGTGATCTGTCTGGCCAGACGGATCGCGAACCGGTTTGCGTCGGTGGCGCTGGTGGCGAACTGCCAGTACTTCACGCCGAATCTTCTGGTGAGCTCTCTGGCGTTCCAGGTAGCATCTTCTGTGGGCAGCATGTGGGAGGTACCGTGCTTCACGATATCCGCCATAGCTTCCACGAAGGGTTCCGGGCTGTGGCCAACCATGGAGCCGGTGTCGCCCAGACAGAAGTCGATATAGTCGATGCCGTCTGCGTCGGTCAGGTGAACGCCTTTCGCATCCTTAACCGTGAGCGGGATGCCGCCGGCATACCGTACCATCCAGTTGAGGGGCACGCCCTGGAGCAGGCAGTCCTTTGCGTTTTCAAAGTTCTTGATGGATGTGGGATGCAGTTTGTGGAACAGTTCCAGTTCTTCTGCATAGGCTTTCTTTAATTTGTCTCTGTTTACCATTGTGGTACCTCCATTTATATGATGTTGTTGATTTATCTCGATGGCATCATACTACCTTATTTCCCGGCCAAAATTCCCAACCAAGTGTTGATTATTTTCCCATCCAATGTTATTGTGAAGAAAAAAGGTCTTGCCTCGCCCCTTTGGGAAAGGGGCGGAGAGGAGAAATATGAAAAGTGATCACAGTGTAAAATACGTGGAGATCGACTGGAAGCCCGACAAGAAATTGAAGGTGCCTCTTTACAGTCAAATCGTCCGCTATATGAGTCAGAAAATCGAAAAGGGAGACTGGGTCTCCGGACAGTTCATCCCGCCCCAGCGGAAGCTGGCGGAGCTCTTCGGCGTGAACCGAAGCACCGTCTGGGAAGCCATGCAGGAGCTGGCGGCCCTGGGGCTGACGGAGGGAAACTACGGCAAAGGCACCATGATCGTCAACGACACCTGGGAAATGCTCATCGCCGAATCCACCCTGAACTGGCAAAGCTATATCGATAAGGGGAGTTTCCGCGCCAACGTGGACTACGTCCGGCAGATCAACCAGCTGGAATACGAAGAGGATATCATCCGGCTGGGTACCGGGGAAGCGTCGCCGGAACTGGCGCCGACAAAAGAAATCCGCCAGATCATGGCGGAAGACATGGACGTGAAACTGCAGCTGAATTACCCGGAACCGCTGGGCCTTCTGGAACTGCGGGAGGCACTGTGCGTGTATTTGGAACAGGAAAAGGACATCCGGATCCGGCCCTCCAACATCCTGATCACCTCCGGGGCCCTGCAGGCACTGCAGCTGATCTCCGTGTGCATCGTCCCGCCGGGTTCCACCGCCTTCATCGAATCCCCTTCCTACATCAAATCCCTGAACGTGTTCCAGTCCGCCGGCACGATCCTGGACAGCATTCCCATGGACGAAGAAGGGATGATGCCCTGGATCATCAGCAAGCGATTCGACTTCGGGAAGACGATCCTGTACACCATCCCGACCCTGCAGAACCCCACCGGAAACATCATGAGTGCCGAACGCCGCAATGAGATCCTTCGTTACTGCCGTTCCAACCGGATCCCCATCATCGAAGACGATGTCATGGGAGACCTGTGGTTCGAGGAACGCCCGCCGAAGCCCATCAAGGCTCAGGATGACCGGGGCGGTGTGATCTACATCGGCAGCTGCTCCAAGTCCTTCTCTTCCGGCCTTCGGATCGGCTGGGTCGTAGGACCGGAATCCGTGATCCAACGGCTGGCGGATATCAAAATGCAGCAGGACTACGGCACCAGCACCTTGTCCCAGCAGGTCTTCGCCCGCTGTCTGGAGACCGGCCTGTACGACAGGCACCTGGACAAGATGCGAAAAGAATTGAAACGGAGAAGGGATCTGACGCTGGAGATCCTCGACGAGCATTTTTCCGACATCGCCCGGTGGAACACCCCCGCCGGCAGCTATTACGTCTGGCTGCAGCTGAAGGAAAGCGTATCGATCCGCCGGGTCTTTGAGGCAGCGCTGGCGGAGAAGATCCTGGTGAACCCCGGGGACATGTACGACTTCCGGGAAACACACAGTCTGCGGGTCTCCTACGCCTACGAAGACGATGACACCCTCCGGGACGCACTGATCCGGCTGGCGAAGATCATCCGGAAAGTCGGGAGATAACAGAATTACCGGTGTTTCAGCCGGTACTCCAAAGGCGTACAGCCCTCCGCCTGTTTGAACACTGTTTGGAAATAGTTTTGAGAAGTGAAAGCCAGATAGCCGGCGATCTCCGCCAGGGACTCATCCGTTTCCGTCAGCATCCTTTTTGCCTGCCGGATCCTTTCGATCCGGATGTATTCCCCGGGGGTTTTCCCCGTTAACGCGTGAAACTTCTTTGAAAAATAGGCTTCACTCATCCCTGCCCGGTCGGCCAGTTCCGTCCGGGTGATTTTTTTGGTGATATGCTCCCGGATGTATACGATCGAATCGCGAATCCGGTAGTCCTCCACCTTCGGGATGACCCGGTCTGCCGTCAGGAGGCAGAATCTCATCTTCGCCTCATCCGCCAGGGTACGGATCGTCTCAAAGGAATCGGCCTCCTCCGTCCTCTTGACGTAATCCTCCATGTGACGGATACACAGCGCGGCAGGCACCCCGGTCTCGATGGCCGCAATCCCCATCAACTGCACCAGGCTGATCACCAGATTCCTGGTGTGACGAATCGGATTGTCTCCAAAGCTCGCCTGGAATTCTTCCGGAAGGATGCCCACGATGGTTTCCATCTGCTCCGCATCTCCGTTTCGTATACAGTCCAGTATTCGCCTGAGCAGATCGATATTCTCAGGAATCCAGGGCAGCCCGGTATCATCATACACTTTCTCGTACAATATTCGATTGTGCTTCATTTCATTTTCTGGTATTTTCATGACACAATTTTATAATATCAATGATATATTTGCAATACAAATGCAGGGATTGTGATTATGATGAAATCAATCTCATGGATCATGATTTCATATGGAGGTGAAAAACATGGGTAAACTGGACAATAAGGTCTGTATCGTTACCGGTGCCAGCGGCGGACTGGGAAAACAGACGGCGATCCGCTTCGCGGAAGAAGGCGCGATCGTCTGCATCTGTGCCAGAAATGAGGAAAAGCTGAAAATCACGGCAGACATTTGCCGGGAAAAAGGGGCTGACGTTCTGGCGATGAAGGCAGATGTCAGCAAACCGGAGGAAATGAAGGCCTTTGTGGACGCAGTTGGCGAAAAGTATGGAAGAGTGGACGCGCTCTGCAACAATGCTTCTACCATCAGCCCACCGCATCCCTTTATCGAGCATACGATCGAAGACCTCGAAGAAGGTCTGCACAGCGGACTCTATGGAACCTGGACGATGATGCAGCTCTGCTTCCCTTTGATGAAGGAAAACGGCGGCGCGATCCTGAATTACGGTTCCGACGGCGGAGTCAGCGGACTGGCCGGTTTTGCGGCTTATGCTGCTGAAAAGGAAGCGATCCGGGGTCTGTCCCGTGTCGTTGCACGGGAATGGGGCCAGTTCAATATCCGCGTCAATTGCCTGTGTCCGAAGGTGGCAACCGACCGTTTCCTGGAGGGCATCGACTATTCACCGGCTGAAATAAGAGATTATCTGAAGGCTTCCATGACCAGCCCGGTCATGGGTCGGATGGGCATGGCTTATGAAGACGCCACTCCTGTCATCGCATTCCTCGTATCCGATGAAAGCGGCTGGATCACCGGCCAGACCATCCACGTGGAAGGCGGAGACTGGATCAGCGCTTAAAAACCGGACTAAACGAAAAGATCCTTCGCTTCGCTCAGGATGACAGTTAAAATCCTGTCATCCCGAGGCCGAAAGCCGAAGGATCTTTTTTTTTTCTTTCATTATAATTCATTCCGCTCTTTCTGGTTCTATTATTATACCTTAACCCGGAACCGCTGTTCAACAGAAATCCGGGCCCCCGCTTCAGGCGTCCGGCGATCCGGGCTGCACTATTGTGCTT
>CADBSL010000020.1 GCA_902797345.1 uncultured Eubacteriales bacterium | reverse complement strand
TCGAACACAGAAGTTAAGCTCTCAAACGCTGATGATACTTGGTGGGCGACTGCCTGGGAAAGTAAGAAGTTGCCGGTTTCGTTAAAAGAGACCTGAATCATTTTGATTCAGGTCTCTCTTTTTAACCGTCAACTTCAGCTGGAAGCGGGGAGCTTGAGCAGCCAGCAGCGCAGACCGGGCTTTCTTTTCTACTATTATTATGGTATAATACAAACTGATGTGCGGATATGGTGGAATTGGCAGACACGCAGGTTTTAGGTACCTGTGCCGACGGCGTATGGGTTCGAGTCCCTTTATCCGCACCAGGATATATAGTCCCCGCCAGGGGACTTTTTTAATCTAACGGATAAGAAAGGGACTCGAACCCGAGAGGGCGGAAAGCTCCAGTGAAGCTTTCCGCGCGGAGCCCGATAAAGGAAATAAGGGGCGGAGCGGTATTCAGCCGGGGAAGGGGCCCCGGCGTGAGTCCCTTTATCCGCACCAAATAATAGTCCCCGCCAGGGGACTTTTCTATTAAAAAAACCCGGTCTCTCTAGGAGGCCGGGTTCGTTTATTCGAACGATCGATTTAGTTTTCAGTGGAGCTTTCCGAGGATCCGGATCCGCCGGAAGAACTGCTTCCGGAACCGGAAGAGCTGGAGGATCCGCCGGTGGAAGACCCGCCGGAGGATGAATTATCAATAGTAGTCTTGGACGCATTTCCACTCTGGGAAGTGCTCTCCGCTTCCTGAGCTGCTGTCGAAGATGCGCTGGAAGAAGAGGACGAGGATGCCGAAGAGCCCGAGGAGCTCGACGAACTGCTTGAACTCGATGAAGAGGAGTTGGATGACGAGCTGGATGACGAGCTTTCAGATTCCTTCGAAGAAGACTCGGTCGATCTCTTCTTGGTTGCGATATTTCTCAGGAGTGGCTGCAGGTCTTTTTCATCCACGTACATGGCGTACACTTTCACAACGCCTCCGGAGGGACAATCCAGGAAGTAGATCTTCTCATTATCGTTCAACGTCAGGGTGGTATAGCGATTCCGCTTCATATAAACGCTGCTGATCTTACCTTCGCCGACGCTTTCCTGAACAGATTTGGCCCATTCAGCTGCCGTGCCGTTGGCTTCGGACCATTCGATATTCAGCTTGGCATTCAGGTAGTTGTTCTTGACCCAAACGGAATTCCCTTCTGTGCGGTCAATGAACCAGCTATCCGGCAGATAAACTTCTGCGGTTTCATAACTGATCTGACGCTGGTTGGAGGGGCCTGTCACAGCAGGTCCGGGATTCTCTTCTTTATAGGCGGCATATTCCGGCGTCATACGTCCGGACACCGTGAAGGTCAGATTTCCGGCAGGGGTATAATCCCGCCAGCTCTTGAACTCAACGAATACAGTGGTCTCCGAGGATTTCAGTTCCCAACCGGTGATATAGGTCCGGCTGTCTCCCGGTGCGATGGCATCGCCGGTCCGTGTGTAGTCATTGTAGATCGGCTCACCGTTCTCATAAACCAAAGAGGACGCAGTCAGGATCTCTCCGCTTTGAGAAGCGACGATGTTTGCCACATTGCACAGAGGCATGGCGTATTCCCCGGTGTTAGTGACTTCCATATATAAAAGCAAATCGTCGGTGTGGGAATTCTCGTTGTAAACGAGTTTATCCCCATAGATCCGAATATTGAATTTGCCCAGATCGTTTTCATAAGCGATAGTTTTTGCCTCGTAGTCAGGAAATTCCGCATCCAGGCTGGTAGCGGTAGGACCTGAAGTCGTTTCTTCTTCCGTGCCGCAGGCAGCCAGCAGACAGGTCATCAGCAAAGCCAGGACCAACACGAAGAAGAGGTTCCTCTTTTTCATTTTGTATATCCTCCTATCCGAAATCAATCGTAAAAATTCCTCTGCATATAGAATACCAAAAAACTCGGAAATGTACATGATTAAAATGCCAGTTTCCTAAAAAAATTCTTCACTCTTTCCAGGCGATCACCATCACCGAACCCACGATAAGGAAAACGGCGAAAAACTGAAGCGGTGTCAGTGTGGTCCCGAATACCAAAAACGATAAGAGAATGGTCACCACGGGGATCAGGTTCTCAAAGGAGGAGACGGTAGTGACCGACAGATTCCCGATGGCAAAGAGGTATCCGGCCTCTCCCAGAAGGAGACATCCCAGAGAAGTGGCGATCGTGACCGCCGCCGTCTGGGGAAGCAAGACGAAGTGAAAGCCGGTGATCAGCGTCACAGGGATCTGGATCAGGAAGCCTGACAGGAAGATCCCGGTCAATATCGTCAACACATCATATCGTTCGTACAGTGGCTTGACATAGGCGATCTGGAAAGCCCAAACGGCAGCCGCCGTCAGGGTGACGCACATTCCTGCCAACCGGCCGGGCGAGAGATCCCCCGCCACCATCAGATACACCCCAAAGACCGATACCAGGATGCAGCCGATCTTCAGCGGCGTGATGTGGCGGTGAAAGAATATCCGGTCTCCCAGGATCCCGAAGATGGGGACTGTGGAGAGCATCAGCGAGCTGAGGGCGGCAGAGGTCATCTGGACGCCCAGGTTTTCCAATGTCAGATAGATGGTCATGGCGCAGGCGCCGCTGATGGCCAACCGGGGTAGGTCTTTTCGGTCCACCCGGAATCCTCCGTTGCGGACCCTGCAAAGGATCAGCATCACGACGCAGCATATTCCCAGCCGCAGCAGACTGTAGGCGCCGGGGGAAGCGTAGCTCATCATGTACTCGATCCCAATAAAATCAACGCTCCATAAGATCAACACCAGGGTGATGACGAACAAAGCGATTCCTTTTCTTTTGTTGCTCATTTAAATCACTATTCCCAAAAAAGCCCCCTCGGAAAACCGGGCGGCATAGGTGCCGGGGTGTTTTCCAAAGGGACCCGTGTCATTATGCTTCGTAATATTTGATGTTGAGAGAATCCAGGAATTTTTTGATCACATCCGCATTCAGGCACAGTGCCATGTGGAGTTTTTCCGGTTCCATTTCATGATTGGAGACCCGGCTCCCGAATTGCATCCCGTAGATGTGGCCTTTCTCGTCGAAGAGAGGTGCGCCGTTCATTCCCCGAAGACCGGGGGTACTGATCTCGATCCCGTATTTGCCGGTCTCATCTCCCAGATACCGGGTCAGCATCCCTTCCAGCGGGAACCGGGGAGTACCGCTGCGGCCTTCCGTGGTCCACTCGATGGTGTCCTGTTCCGGATTGTACCGGTAGTTGTCGAATTCCGGGAAGGGGAATCCCAGCCGGCAAAGGAATTTGCCTTGCCGGATCCCTGCCGGGAAACGGGAAAATACCGCATGGTTATTATACTTCAACTGGGTGAAATCATTGAACTTGATCACTGCCAGATCGTATTTTGGGTGTTTGTGACAGGTATAGCCGGACATCTTATCGATGCAGTCGATGAACATGTTCCGGGCCTGGATGATCGCTTTATCGTGATACTTGTACTGCTCTTCCAACGCCTTCAGCCGGGCATCGTGCTTTCGGTCCATGGGGATGGCAGCCCGTTCTTCCTTGAATTTGGTAAAGGTCTTTTCCATCTGTCCGGAGGCCATCAGAAGATTGGCGAATTCCTTTGTCGTCACGGCATAGCCTTCATCGTTGACGAAAAAAAGAGTGGCGGTAGACGCCAGGATCTTGTTGGTCTGGTATACCCGAAGGATGCTGTGAACGGAACGTGTATATTGCGACACTTTTTCGATAGCGTCTTCAAACATAACGAATCACTCCCTTTATATATTGTCACTTTCATTGTAGCAGAAGAGGGCAGTACTGTCAAAGTCCACGAAAAGTTGGGAAAATGCGTAATTAATCGTTGACAAAGATGTTTTAGGGTGATAATCTATAAAAGCTGTCGGGCAAGTACAAGGGCTTGTAGCTCAGGTGGTTAGAGCGCGCGCCTGATAAGCGCGAGGTCGGAGGTTCGAGTCCTCCCAAGCCCACCATAAAAGACTGGAGATTGAAGTCGGAAGACAGGAGATATCATCGAAGGTTTTTATGGGCATTCAATAAGTCGCGGCAGTACCAAAAGTTCATATTGCGCCGGATTTTTTCCGTGATACGAGGAACGCGAGGAGAGAGGAGCGGAACGTACTTACGTACGTGAGCACCACAGCGACGAGCAGAGACGACGTAGCACGGAAAAAAGACAAGCAATTTTGGGGAATTAGCTCAGCTGGGAGAGCACCTGCCTTGCACGCAGGGGGTCAGGAGTTCGATCCTCCTATTCTCCACCATTTTCAAAGAGAAGACATAGAGCTTCTCTTTTTTTTTCGTGCATTTTTCTCTAAAAATCATAATTTTTCGCAAAAGCGTCACAAGTTGTGACGCTTTTGGAGACTCCTAGAATTCTATAATACAGACATAAGGTAAAAGTTTTAACCGGCTCAGCCGGAATTGTTTGATAAAAGATAGGAGGAAGAACAATGAAGACCATGATGAAGAGAACCTTAGCGATGATGATGGCAGTAAGCCTGAGCATCACCCCCTTTTCCACTGTAGCATTTGCAGCGGAAGAAACACCGGCAGATACCGGAAATACCGTGACCGAAACCACTACCCCGGATCCCTTCCCGAACAGCGTACGGCAGGAACAGTCCGAGACGGTGGAACTCACACCGGGCATCGTTGAAAAGGTCAACGTAGAGAATGCCGAAGAGAACACCCAGGACGCAGAACCTGCAGCAACCGAGGAAAGCACCAGATCTGCAAAGAGTCCGAACACAGACGCAGCAGACACAGCGGATGCTTCGGAAGAAACCTCCGACTGGGCAAACTTCTATAATGAGAAAACAGGCAATTACGATGTGACCTTCAACATCGGAAAAGATGCAGAAGGCGATCAGGTGATCGAACTGTCTCAGGTGGTCGGAGCACTGAACGCCTGGGGGACCCAGGTGGCCAATGAGGAAGATCCAGCGGATATCGAGTTTTACCAGGCGATGTACCCCGGAAGAACACTGACCATGCGTACCGATAACGGGGAAGTCTTCAAGCTCGATGTAGATACTTGGACTGCCACCACGACCATGCTGCCAGGAGATATCATCAAGTTTGCCGTAGCGATCGCCAACAACTCCCAGCACATCTACAGCTACAAGGCAGACAGCCTTACCGTTATGACAGAAGACCGGTCCGGTGAACTGACCGGTGAAGAGAAAGAAGCAGTCGGCTTCGACGGCCAGGCTCTACCGGAAAAATACCAGAGAGATTCCGTAACCTTATCTTCCCGTTCAGAAGCAGCCGCTCAGCTTTTCCAGGAAGCTGGAGTCAACTATGACCCCTACTTTACCAGATCCTTCAGCTACTCGGACGGAGAAAAGATCAAGAACTACCTGAAGAACTACTATCAGGAAGATGAAACCCTGAGTGCTGCGACTGACAGCGACCGAGCCGTAGCTTACTTCCTGGATTACTACAAAAACCCGGCAAATGGTTTAGTAGACGAAGCGGATGACACAGATTACCAGACTATCAGCGAACTGGTCAAAGCATATCCGGAACTGATGGATACACTGTACTCCACTGCAAGCAACTCGCTGATCCAGGTCAACGCAGCCTCCACCTCTGATGTTGCAAATGCCATCGTGGCCAACACAGAAGCAGAGGGCGTGACCAGCCAGCTCACAGCATTAAAGTACTACCTCACCAAGCTGTATGAAGACGCCGGCAAAGACGCAGCGACCATGAACAAGAAGACCAGCGCTTCCCTGATCAGGACCCAAGTGGGAAAAGATTTTGGCACCGGCAGTGACATTTACAAAAAACTGAGTTCCACGAACTATACATCTTTAGTCAACATCTACAATCTGATCAACGGCGACCAGGCTGCAAGCCAGCTGCTGGACAACAACGGAGCGAAATATGTATACTCCGCAGAGATCGACGCAAACCTGCACTATGACAACTTCTACAACAACCTGTTCAACCTGAAGATCGGGAATCAGGAATCTGTGGACGACCTCATCGATACCGCCAGAGATTCCTGGACCTATAAAGGAAACGACCTCTCCATCGGCGACTACATGGCTCAGAAAGAAGCCGCCCTGGCCGGCAACACCATCAACGGCGCCTGGGCAGAAGCAAACGACTTCTTCAAAGAGCTGCTGAACGGGATCACCTCGGAAGACGAGGGCAAAGAATTCGCAATGGCCTACAACGTGGATGGATGGCTCACCGGCAACGAATACATGAACTACGCTTTCGACAACTACGCTTCCATCACTCTGGAACAGATGGACGGCGAACTGATCGTGAACAAAGTGGACGAAAAGGGCGACCTGATCACCACGGACGAAGCAGAATTCCAGATCTGGTACGAAGACGAGAACGGCGCAAGCCAGTACCTGAAGGGCATCGTGGATGCCGAAGGGAAGATCAAATACTCCTTCAGCGCAGAACAGAGTACCGTTTCCACCACAGGCGGCATCCTGGACGTGGCCTACACCTTAGTGAAGAATCTCCAGTACTATGTACAGGAAGTCAAAGCACCGGAAGGCTATAACCTGGACTCCAATGTGAAAGTGATCGAAGTCGGCGACATGGGCAAGACCTTCACCGACGCAGCAGGCAACCTGATCCAGGGCATGGTGATCAATTTCGAAAACACCGTGATCGTCGTACCACCTACAAAGAAGCACACGGATCCGACTCCAGACCCGGAACCGGTTCCTGAAAACGTAGATATCCCGGAAGAAAACCCGCCACTGGTTGGTCCGGAAGAAGATATCCCGGAAGATATCACACCGAACGATGATGAAGAGATCGTGGACGAAGAAGTTCCGCTGGCAGATCCGGATGACGAAGTGATCGAAGGCGTAACCGTTCCGACCACAGATACCCCCGCAGCGAAGACTCCGGCAAAGGCTCCGGCGAAAGCAGCAGTACAGACCAACCAGAACGATGGCGAGACCATCCTGGACGAAGAAGTACCACTGTCCCTGAACCCAAAGACAGGAGACGAATCCAACACCGAACTTTGGCTCTACCTGAGCATGATTGCTCTGGCCGGCATGGTTGCCACAGCTGCCATGGGCTTCGGATTGAAACACCGCGAAGATAAATAAACCTGAAACACACACTTCCTCTTTTGCAGCCAGCAACATGAAACCTGTTGCTGGCTGCATTGTGTTGGATCGGACTGCCCCATATTATTTTTGTGTAACTTTATGGCAAAGAAGTGTGTCCCGTGATATAATGAAAAGTACGATACATTTACCAGAAAAAACACAGGAGGCGTGTTATGGCAAGCCGTAAACGCAAAATTGCCAAAGGTGTTCGAAAAGCCAATCGAATGGGGAGAAAATTCATCTCCGGCGAAGCAGATCTTCAGCGACTGATTTACGTGATCTTTGCTGTGGTGCTGGCTATCGTTTTGATCCGGGGAGCCGTGTCCTTCCATTCCTTAAAGGTGGAACAAAAGGCAGTAGAAGAAAAATATGCTCAGCTTCAGGAACAGAAAGCGGAGCTTGAACAGGATCTGAAATATATCAATACACCGGAATACATTGAACGGACGGCCCGGGATATGCTGAAAATGGTCATGCCCGGCGAGATCCTCTATATCATGAGGGACGGGACCACCAAAACCGAAGAGCAGGTCCAACAGGAAAAGCAGGCACAGGAAGCTCAGGAAAAAGGATCGGATTCCGACAGTAGCAGTGACGGAGGATCCGGTGAAGATACCGGGGGAGAATAGTCATGATCAAAGAAGTGATCGTCGTGGAAGGCAAGGATGATGAGGCAGCGGTGAAACGGGCAGTGGACGCCCAGATCCTGATCACTCATGGATTCGGCATTTCTTCAAAGACCTGGAAAAAGATCGAAGAGGCGTACCGCCGTTGCGGGATCATTATCTTTACCGATCCGGATCATGCCGGAGAGAATATCCGGCGAAAGCTGACCGAACGTTTCCCGGAGGCGAAGCATGCCTTTATTTCCAGAGAAGCCGGAACGAAGGATGATGACATCGGCGTAGAGAACGCTTCTCCGGAGGCGATCCGAAAGGCGTTGGAAAAGGTTCGGACCGAACAACCGCCAAAGGAAGACCTCTTTTCGATGGCCGATATGGTGGAGCTGGGACTCAGCGCCGGGGAAGGCGCTGGGGACCGCCGCGGCCGGCTGGGAGAGATCCTGGGGATCGGCTACGGGAACACCCGGACGTTTTTAAAACGGCTGAATCATTATGGCGTGACGGAAGAAGAATTTGCAGAAGCGCTGAAAAAACTATAAGACTATAAGAAAGAAGCTTTTGGCCGGCAGGTTCCGGCTTCAGGCTGCCCAATAATAAAATGACCAAAGAATTTACAGAAGCCCGGATCCGGGCGGTAATGGCCCGGAACAAAGCGGGGTTTTCGAAAAAACTCGGACAGAACTTCCTGGCAGATCCGGAGGCGATCCGGGAGATCGCCGATGGAGCGGAAATCAAAAAAACAGATCATGTGCTGGAGATCGGTCCCGGCATCGGGGTGTTGACACTGGCCTGTGCGGAGCAGGCAGGATGGGTCACGGCGGTGGAGATCGACCGCAAACTGATCCCGATCCTGGAGCAGACCCTTACGGGGCTGGATAATATCGATATCCTCCAGGCTGATATATTAGATGTAGACATCGGGGCGTTACAGGAAAAAGTAAAAGAGGAACATCCTGAAATAGAGAATCTCAAGGTGGTGGGGAACCTCCCTTATTATATCACCACCCCGATCATCATGAAGCTGCTGGAAGAGGACATCCCGGCGGAAAGCATCACCATCATGATGCAAAAGGAAGTGGCGGAACGCCTGACGGCGTCCCCGGGAACGAAAGCCTACGGGGCCATCACCCTGGCGGTACAGTATTACTGCACACTGGAAACCATCGCTCAGGTTCCGGCGGAAAGCTTTGTTCCGAAACCCAAAGTCGACTCCACTGTTCTCAGGCTGGACCTGCGGAAGGAAAAGCCGGTGGATCTGATAGATGAGAAGTTGTTTTTTGAAGTGGTCAGAGCCGGCTTCAGCATGCGGCGGAAAACCCTGTTGAACTGTCTGACCGGTGTTAAAGGAATGAGTAAAGACGAGATGAACGGATTTCTGGACGGGCTTGGGATCAGCCCCCAGAGAAGGGCGGAGACCCTGTCCATGGAGGAATTCGCAGCAATCGCCAACGCTCTGGGAGAATAGCTCATGAAATATGATATTTTTAGTTTGATCGTGTTGGCGCTATTCCTGTGGAGAGGATATGCTTCCGGTGCGATCAAAGGACTCCGACACATTTTAGGCTGGATCATCGCCATCATCGCGGCGGTGTATATCTGGCAGCAGGCGACGATCTCTCCGGAAGACGTGATGGGGATGATCGGACTGGATATTTCCGGAAGTGAGAGCCTGTTTGTTCTTTTGGTACTCACCATCATTGCCGTGCGGATCCTGGTGGGGATCATCATCCGCCTCATCGCCAGCTTCATCCACAAGACGCCGGTGCTGGGAAAAGCGGATAAGGTCATCGGCCTCATCATCGGAGCCGTCAAGGCCATCGTTTTGCTGGTGGTATTGACTGCGATCCTGACCCATATGACCGATATGTTCGCAGCAGTTCGGGATATCTTGGATGGCTCTCAAATGGTCAATGTCTATCACTCGTTTATGAAAGGACTGTTGTCCTCCGGAGGCTTGTCTAACTTATGGAGCTGAAGATCGGTGATGTGATCGAACTGAAAAAGCAGCACCCCTGCGGCGGAAAGGAGTTTGAGATCCTCCGGGCAGGGATGGATTTCCGGATCCGCTGTCTGAATTGTGATGCACAGATCTGGATCCCGAGAGTGAAGCTGGAAAAGCGAATCAGAAAAATAAAGGAAACCGAGACAAAATGAAAAAGATACTGATAACCAATGACGATGGGATCCGGGCCAGGGGCATCGAATCCCTGGTGGAGGCTTTGTCGGATCTCGGGGAAATCTATGTCGTGGCACCAAACACGGAGAAAAGCGCCTGTGGCCACGGCATTACCATGCGTACACCCATGATCGTGGAAGAAGCGCAGATCCCCCTTGCGACCAGGGCCTGGACCGTGACGGGTTTGCCGGCGGACTGCGTGAAGCTGGGGATCCGGATGCTGGTGGAAGATGTGGACCTGGTGGTCTCCGGGACGAATCACGGCGCCAATGTGGGCGAAGACTGTTTCTATTCCGGGACCGTGGCCGGCGGCATCGAGGGTATTTTCAGCGGGAAACCCTCCATGGCGGTGTCCATCTGCTCGACGGACCCGAAACATTTTGGCGCTTCCATGAAGATCGCCCGGACACTGGCGAAGAGGATCCTGGAAGAAGGATTGGAAGAGGGCATCATGCTGAACGTGAATATTCCGGATCTGCCGGAAGAAGAGATCCGGGGCGTCCGGGTCACTCAATTGGGCCACGTCCATTACGCAGAAAATTTCCGAAAAGAGCAGTCCGGCTACGGAGACTGGTATTACTGGTATAACGGTGTGGCGGAAAAGCTGCCCCAGCACCCGGAAGCCGACGTGCAGGCGATCCGGGACAAATACATCACCGTGACTCCGATCCAGTTTGATCTGACGGCTCAGGCGTACCGGAAAGAGATCGAAAGCTGGAATATACGATTATAGAGAAAAACAGAAAGGAAATGAGGATGAAACGGACCCGATTACTGAGAGAAAACTGCGTCCTGGTAGGGATCGATTACCAGGAACGGCTGGTGCCGGCCATGTCCGGTAAAGAAGAACTGATCGACGCATCCGTGCGGCTTTTGAAGGGATTTCAGATCCTGGGGCTGCCGGTGGTGATGACCCAGCAATACCCAAAGGGATTGGGGCAGACCATTCCGGAGATCAAAGAAGCAAATGAGGATGCGGTCTATATCGATAAGGTGGCCTTTAGTGCCTGGAAGGAAGAAAATTTCGTGAAGAAGATCGAAGAACTGGGCCGGAAGGTGGCTGTCGTGGTGGGGATCGAGACCCACGTCTGTGAACAACAGACAGTGCTGGATATGATGGATGCCGGGTATACGGTTTACGTGGCTGCGGACTGTGTGGCTTCCCGGAAGGATTCAGACCGGGATACCGCGATCCGGTTCATGCAGGAAGCCGGAGCGGGGGTCATGAGTTACGAAGCGATCCTCTTCGAACTCCTGGAGACCTCAAAGGCCCCGGAGTTCAAGGCGATTTCTGCCCTGGTCAAGTAGAAAACCATTGCTATTCCACCCGTAACAGGGTACAATAGAACAACTGAAAGTATGTTAAAAAAATGAGAGGAGATTAATTATGCAGAATGTAGTAATCGTCAGTGCTGTACGGACACCGGTAGGTAGTTTTGGCGGCACATTAAAGACTATCGGCGCAGTTCAGCTGGGTGCTATCACCGTGAAAGAAGCTTTAAAGAGAGCCAACGTTGCACCGGAAGCCGTAGACGAACTGATCTTCGGATGTGTCCTCCAGGGAGGACAGGGCCAGAACGTGGCCAGACAGGTTAGCCTGGGTGCAGATCTGCCCATCGAAGTGCCTGCAATGACCATCAATAAAGTATGTGGGTCCGGTCTGAGAGCGGTCAGCCTGGGAGCTCAGATCATCAAAGCCGGCGATGCGGATATCATAGTAGCCGGCGGTACGGAAAACATGAGCCAGACTCCCTATCTGCTCCCGGGAGCCAGATGGGGACAGAGAATGGGAGACGGCAAGATGGTGGATATGATGATCAAAGACGGCCTGTGGGATGTGTTCAATGATTATCACATGGGCATCACCGCGGAAAACGTGGCGGAAAAATACGGATTGACCCGGGAAGAACTGGATCAGTTCTCCGTTACTTCCCAGAATCGGGCGGAAGAAGCCATCAAATCCGGCAGATTCAAGGACGAGATCGTTCCGGTGGAAGTTCCCCAGAAGAAGGGCGATCCCATCATCTTTGATACGGATGAGGACCCGAAATTCGGAAATACCATGGAAAAAGTCGGGAAATTAAAACCCGCATTCAAAAAAGACGGCGGTATCGTCACCGCAGCCAATTCCTCCGGCATCAACGACGGAGCGGCGGCTTTCGTATTGATGAGCGAAGAAAAAGCGAAGGAACTGGGTCTGAAACCCATGGCGAAGATCGTTTCCTACGCTTCCGCCGGTGTGGATCCGGCGATCATGGGCACCGGCCCGATCCCGGCATCTCAGAAAGCGCTGGAAAAAGCCGGCCTGAAGGTAGAAGATCTGGATCTGGTGGAAGCCAATGAAGCCTTCGCAGCCCAGTCTCTGGCAGTGGTCCGGGATCTGGGACTGGATCCGGAAAAGACCAACGTCAACGGCGGCGCTGTAGCCATCGGGCACCCCATCGGCGCATCCGGCGGTCGGATCCTTTGCAGCCTGCTTTATGAAATGGAAAAGAGAGATTCCCACTACGGTCTGGCCACCCTCTGCATCGGCGGTGGGATGGGGACCGCATTGATCGTGGAAAGAGTGTAAGAACTCCAAAGAGTCTTCAAAAAATGAATATACCCCGGGAGCTTTGAGTTCCCGGGGTGTTTTTTCGTTAGCCGACGATGTCTCCGTCATCGAAGGGGTCGCCGCATTCCGGACAGAACTTTGGCGGTGTCGTCCCTTTTGGCGGTTCCCATCCGCATTTGTCGCATTTGTATTGGGGGATGCCGGCGGGCTTTGGTGCCCCGCATTCCGTACAGAATTTGCCCTTGTTTACCGTGCCGCAGGAGCAGGTCCAACCGTCTGCAGCGGCTTCCGGTTTCTTTGAGCCGCACTGGGTGCAGAAATTGCCGGTATTCACGGCCCCGCAGGTGCAAGTCCAGCCGGGTCCGGCTGCATTCGCCGGGTGGGCCGGGTGCTGAGCGGCCTGTTGACCCATCTGGTAAAGTTGGCCGGCATTCATCCCGCCGCCGGCGTTCTGTGCCATGTTCATTCCCATGAAGGCCATAGCAGCACCGGCGCCTTCGTTGGCGGCGGCCGCTTTCATGGCGTCTGCCTGGGCCTTGGCCATGTAGGCAGCGGCCATATTGGGGTCTTTGAAGGCTGCGTTTTGCTGCAGGTCCTTGATCATTTTTTCATCTTCTTCGGAAGCCTTGACGCTGTTCATCCCGAAGGAAACGATCTCGATCCCTCTTAATTCTCTCCATTTATTGCTTAAGATCTCGTTCAGAGCGTCTGCCATTTCAGAGGTGTGCCCCGGCAGAGCCGAGTACCGGATCCCCATGGCGGAGATCTTGGCAAAGGCCGGCTGCAGAGCGGTCAGGAGCTCGGACTTCAACTGGCCGTCCAGATCCTGACGGGTGAAATCCTTCGTCACATTCCCGCAGACATTTTTATAGAAGAGCATCGGGTCGCAGATCCGATAGGAGTATTCCCCAAAGCAGCGGATGGAGATGTCTACGTCCAATCCGATATTGGCATCCACTACCCGGAAGGGGACCGGTGTGGCGGTGCCGTATTTATTTCCCATGAGTTCCCGGGTGTTGAAATAGTAGACCCGCTGATCTTTCGGCGGTTCGCCGCCAAAGGTGAATCGTTTGCCGATCTGCTCAAAGGTCTCCAGGATGCCCTCTCCCAAAGGTCCGTTGAAGATGGAGGGCTCGGAAGAAGCATCGTAGGTATATTCACCGGGTTCGGCGCAGAATTCCACGATCTGTCCATTTTCCACGATCATCATGCACTGACCGTCCGCCACTGCGATGACGGAGCCGGAGGAGATGATGTTGTCCGAACCGTGGTTGGAGGAGCGATCGGAATTGCGTTTCTTGCCTTTGACTGCCAGCACATCTTCCGGCAGTGCATCACAGTAAAAATACTCTTTCCACTGGTCCGACAGGACGCCGGCAGCGGAGCCGTAAAGTGCAGAAATCAAACCCATAGTTGTTCTCCTTTCTTTGATACGTTCTCGTATTGTTCCTGATTTAATAATAACAGAAAACCGCATTTCTTTCCATTTGAATTTTCAATGTGGTTTCTATTGGGCGGTCCCGGTCCGGTGGCGGATGGCTTCATCCATAAAGGCATCCACGGCGCTCCATTGATAGGACTGTTTGATGTACCCGAAACGGATCCGGTACTGGGCCTCGTTTCCCAGCCGGAACAGCAGCAGGGAGTCGATCTCTTCCGGGGACAGGGTGGCCCGCATCAGGTTCTCCGCACAGAAGCAGGCGCCGGCGCCCTGGACACAGAGAGACAGCAGGGTCTCCGCGTTGTCAGAAAGCGCTTTGATGGTGGGCTGCATGATCCCGGCCCGACGCAGGAAGGCCCGGCCCACCCGGCCGCCGATGTCGGTGACGTGCCCCAGTACGAAGGGGAGGTCCTTCAGGAAGGAGAAATCCTCATTTCGGATCATCTCCCGGCATTCTTCGGCCCGGTCTCCGTAGATCTCACGAAATTGTGATTTGGAGATCAGGAGCACCACTTCCTCCTGGTAGTAGTCCCACAGGGTGATCCCCGGCATGGAGTCCGGGAAGTTGGCCACCGCCAGATCGATCTCGCCTTTCAACAGCTTCTGGTTCAGCCCTTCATTGGTGTCCTCCACCATTTCCACGCAGATGTTGGGGTAGGATTCCTGGAAGGAGAGGATGATCTCCGGCAGCAGGGTCCGGCCACGGGTCATACTGATCCCTACCCGCAGGATCCCTTTCTGGTTCTGGGAAATGTCGCTGAATTCCTGCTGCAGCATGGTCCATTCCGTGACGAACCGCTTGGCGTACCGGAGAAGCACCTCCCCGGCATAGGTCAGCTTTAAGGGGACGTTGCGGACCAACAGCTGGCAGTCCAGTTCTTTCTCCATTCCGGCGATGTGAGAACTCAGGGATTGCTGGGTAATGTGCAGTTGTTCCGCGGCTTTGGTAAAGCTTCGCTCCTGGGCGACCGCTATAAAGTATTCCATGGATGAGAAGTTCATATATCTTGTGCCTCCTTTGCATCACAGGTTTTTCCTGTATTATATACCGAAATTAACAGTTTTACAATGTTTCCTTGGCGTGTTACTATGCAATTGAAAGAAAGAGATGAGTCCGGGCAAGGCCCGTTTGAAGATTGAAAGGAGAAGGTATCATGTTAGTAGCAGTAATCGTAGCAGTATTAGCGATCAAAGTAGCAGTAACCTTATTGACCAGAGAAGAAGTCGTTGTAAAGAGTGAAGAATTCAGCTGGGATCAGCACGCAGCTGCTTAAGAACGGCGAACCACACGGTCGAAAGACCGGTTTCAAAATAAATTCCTCAATGTGAAAAGAATGAAATGGGACAGCAAAAGACCCGGAGCAACGGACAGGCTCCGGGTCTTTTGC
>CADBSL010000019.1 GCA_902797345.1 uncultured Eubacteriales bacterium | reverse complement strand
GTCTTCAGTCTTCAGACTCCTATCTCTTCTTCATCATCTGCTGCATCTTCCGGTCCGCATCCTTTTTCGCCATGTCGTCCCGCTTGTCGTAGTTCTTCTTCCCACGGGCCACCGCCAGCTCCAGCTTGGCCAGGCCCCGGTCATTCAGATAGACCCGCAGAGGCACCAATGTCAGCCCGTCCTGCGAAGTATAGCCGATGAGCTTCCGGATCTCCCGTTTGTGGAGCAGGAGCTTCCGGGGCCGTTTGGAGTCCACGTTGAAGCGATTCCCCTGCTCATAGGGCGAAATATGCATGTTGTAGACCGTTACTTCTCCGTCCTTCACTTTCGCGTAGCTGTCCTTCAGGTTGATCTTCCCCTGTCGGGCGGATTTGATCTCCGTTCCCGTCAGCGCGATCCCGCACTCATAGGTGTCTTCGATGAAGTAATCGTGTCTGGCTTTTTTATTCTGACTGAGTAGTTTTCCCATGTTTTCCTCTATTCATATACACTGCCGATCTCATTCAGCGGCAGCAGTCTCAGGACCACCTTGCCCATCACCGTGTCTTCCGGTACGAAGCCCACTGCCTCGCTTCGGCTGTCGGTGCTGTTGGGCCGGTTGTCACCCATCACGAAGAGGCTGTCCTCCGGCACCACCGTCTCCGGGATCTCTCCGGGGGTGTAGTCTCCGTTGATGTAGGGTTCCTCCAACTGGTCCCCATTGACATAGACCTCGCCATCGGTGATCTGGATGGTATCCCCTTCCGTTGCGATGACCCGCTTGATTAGGTATTTTGCTTTTTCATTTTCCGTCATCAGCCCGCTCTTGAAAACGATGATGTCGCCCGTTTGAGGCTCATGGCCGAATTTATACGCCAGTTTGTAGACGATCAGATAGTTGTTGGGCTGGACCGTCGGCATCATGGATTGCTGCTGGACCAGCGTCGGCCGGATCACCTGCAGGATGAGGATGGCGATGACGATAGGTATCAGGATCGTTTTGAGCCACTCCTTTGCACTGGATTTTGCATTCTTTTCAGATTCTTCTTTGACTTCTTCTTTTATTTCATCCATTGTTCTCATTCCTCAAACAATTCTTTTCGTATTTTTTCCAGCACCGCCGGCAGCGGTGCGGTAAACTCTTTTCCATTCAAATATCCGAACATCTCGGGACAGTCCTGAAAGGTCAGCCGCCAGGCGTGGAGAAACTGCCCCTTCAATCCGAATCGTTCTTTCATTTCTTTATTGACCCCGGGCCGTCCGTATTTCGGATCCCCCAGGATGGGCAGCCCTTCCGATGCCATGTGGGCCCGGATCTGATGGGTCCGGCCGGTAACCAGCTGTGCCTCCACCAGGCTGTATCCGTTTTTGCAGGAGATGGGCCGCAGGATCGTTTCCATGATCCGCCCGTCCGCGGAACCTTCCTCCAGGATCCGGATCCGGTTCTTATCATGGTCTTTTTCCATCACACTGCGGAGCACTTTCTCTTCCATAAGCTCGCCCTTTGCCGCCGCCAGGTAAAACTTGCCGATGCTTTCCTTGCTTCGTATCATCCTGTTCAGGCATTGCAGCGCCAGGTTGTTTTTCCCGAAGATCACCAGACCGGAAGTGTTCCGATCCAACCGGTTCACGGGTGCCGGGACGAAGGTTCCTGTCCGGGAAAACCGGTAAGCTCCTGTTTCCACCAGGTAGTCCAACACCTGATTCACCAGCGTATTCTTCTTTTCCGTTTGATCTCCGTGAGTCAGCAGCCCCCCGGGTTTATTCACCAACAGGAGATTCTCATCTTCATAGACCACGGAAAACCGTCGGCCTCCCTTGGTCCGGCGGGGTTCCTGCTCCGGCCGGAGAAATCCCTCCAGCACGTCTTCCGGCAGATACAGCGCCAGCACATCCCCCATTTTCAGGTATTGTTCCGGCTTTGCTTTCTTGCCGTTCACCTTCACTTTGGTCCGGATGATCTTATAGATATGACCCAGAGAAGCCTGGGGAAGATACTTTTTCAGGAAGCGGTCCAGCCGCTGTTCCTGCTGTTCCTCTCCGATGTTGATTTCGATCATTGTCTGGTCTCCTACCTTCCTATCATACTATAAATCCTGCAAAAACCAAAGAATTTTCCTCTTTTGTAACAAAAGATTCATAAAAACCCCTTATCATTTTCCTTGAGAAAAAGGGGAAGATACGTTATTATATAATTTATGGTAGAAAAAAACACGTTGTGTAGAATACAAGGAGAAGAATCATGCGAGCAATCAGAAATCTAATTTACAATACCAGCGATATTTTGGTAGCGCTGATCATACTGGCGGTGGCGGTCCTTTTGATCTGGTCCCGGATCGATGTGATCATGAGCTATCCGGCGGAGGACGACATCAAACAGTCTGAGGTCCAGGCTGAAGCCAATCTGCCGGAAGGCGAGACCCTGCCGGAGGATGCGGAAGCAGCGGCTGCTGCGGATGTGCCGGAAAGCACTGCTCCACAGGCACCCGCGGACCCGCAGAATTACATCAAAGTCACGATCCCCGGCGGATCTTCCAACGACGTGGTAGCCGGGATCCTGAAGCAGGCCGGCGTCCTGTCCGATACCAACGACTTCATCAACGCCATCCAAAGCTCCCAGTACAATGGAGCGATCATCCCCGGTGACCACTGGATCCCGAAGGGCTCCGATATGAGCGGCGTCATCCAGGCATTGACCGTAGAAGGCGTTCCCGCCCAATAACCGACCAAAAGAAAAAGAAGGCGAAACGCCTTCTTTTTTTATTATCTCCTATCTTCAATCGCCAATCTCCTAATCCAGATACGCCATATCCCGGAATACTTCCGCAGCGATGAGGATGCCGGC
>CADBSL010000018.1 GCA_902797345.1 uncultured Eubacteriales bacterium | reverse complement strand
GTCAACATCATATACATGGCCGCCGGCATATTGGGTCCGTATTCCTTCCCCTCGCTTTCCGGCACTCTCGGATCCTCGCTCATGGGCTTGAAGGACCAGGCCAGGACGATGGCATCCGCCGCCTGGTACCGAGCCGCATCATAAGGAAGCCGGACACTGAGTATCGTCACTTTCTTGCCTTTCTGGTGCGCATCCGCGATGATCCGGTCTACTGCTCCCGACCAGGCCGTCTTCGCCGGATCGATGGCAGCTGCAGAAGCCACGTTGGAAAGGATGACGACCTGATCCGCATCCGCTGCCATGGAGTTTGCACTGGACGCGATCTCTGCCGCAGCCGTGCCGGAAGGCGTCCCGATCTTCACCTCGGTTCCCGGCGCCAGTTTACCCTCCTGCTTTGCCCGGGATACTGCATATTCCAGGCCCAGATTTTGGGTAGAGTCGGCTGACAGCACACAGATTTTCTGTCCTTCTTTCACAAAGGGCAGCGTCTGATTTTCATTTTTCACGACGGTAATGGATCGTTTCGCGATCTCCCACTCCGCCTTGTGGTGGGCATCGGATCCAACGGTTTCCGCCGCTTGCTTCACCTTGTTTTCGGTCTGAGTTCCGTCATAAGCGGCAAGCAGTCCCTTCTTTTCCTTCAGTCTCAGGATCCGCAGTACGGATTCATTGACCCGATCCACGGAGATCTGTCCGTCATCGACCATTTTGGCCACATCCGTCACGTAACCGTCCAGTGCAGCGATGTCCGCCGTCGTGGCGGTATCCACCGGCATCAGAAGGATATCCACGCCGGCGTTGATAGCCAGTCTGGCCGCATCCAGCTTTCCGAAATGGTCGTTGATGGCCGCCATTTCCATAGCATCCGTGATAACGACGCCCTCAAATCCCATATCCGTCCGGAGGATGTCCGTCAGGATGACCTTGGACAGCGTAGCCGGCAGGGCGATGGCCTCTCCGGTCTTCTTCGACACATAGGTGGTGTTATCGATCTGGGGATATTGGATGTGGGCCGTCATGATAGCTTCCGCCCCCGCATCGATACAGGCCTGGAAAGGCACCAGTTCGGTTTGCTTCAACTGTTCATAGGATTTGTTCACGCTGGGCAGGCCCGTGTGACTGTCGGTCGCCGTGTCCCCGTGTCCCGGGAAATGTTTCAGCGTCGAGATCACGCCGGCAGACTGGAGCCCCTTCATAAAGCTCACACCCTGCTCGGACACGACTTTCGGGTCGTCCGAGCAGGACCGGACACCGATCACCGGATTTCCGGGGTTGTTGTTCACATCCACCACCGGTGCCGCGTCATAGTTGATCCCCATGGACATCAGTTCCTCACCGATGATCTTCCCGATCTCCTCGGTGGTCTTCAAATCTCCCACAGCTCCCAGAGCCATGTTCCCGGAAGTCTGGGTCCCCTGACCCAGCCGGGTCACGATACCGCCCTCCTGGTCGATGGCGATCAGAAGCTGGGTCCGTCCTTCCACGGAAGCGTTGGCCTTTTGGATATCATCCACCAGCCGGACCGCCTGCTCCGTTTCGGGGGTATTCTGTGCAAAGAGGATCACGCCGGCAAATCCCCGTTTTTTCAAAATCTGGGCCACTGCCGACGAAAGTTTCGTCATGTTGACCTGCTGCCCGGTCACATCCGTGTCATAACGAAAATGAGGCATGATCATCTGACTGATTTTCTCTTCCGTCGTCATCTTATTCAAAAGTTCCACGCAGGGATCCACCGGATCTACTGCTGCCGGCTCATCCGTTGCCGGCGTCTCTCCGCCGGGGGCAGGGTCGGTCCCTTCCTCTGCGAATGCCGGCATCCCCATGGTAACCACTAAAGCAAAGCTCAACAACCATGCCAACCATCTATGTTTTAAGCTCTTTCTTCTATCTTTCATCTTCAATCTCCTTCCTATTGACTCCCAGCTTCAAGCTACAAGCTCCCAGCTCCCGGCCCCCACAAATCGATCATTCCCGGATACTTGGTGTCTTCCTGATACAGAACATCATAGTTGATGTTGTTCTCCCGAAGCTCCTGTATAAAGGCTTTCAGGTAGCAGTCTTCCGGGAAATACTGCATGAAATTCACATAAAAGCTTCCGTTCATGGCACTGAGTTCCAGAGTCAGCGGTGTTGCCGACGAAGGCAGAGCCGTGGATGGCAGCACATGGAATTCCTGGATGAACTGCTCCGCTTCTCCCATATCCGTCTTTCCCACATAGCTGATGGTGGCGGTGAAATAAGAAGTCATCCGGTCCATCCGGTCCACTGCGTATTGGTGTTTTTCCGCTAATGTAGGCAATGCTTCCAGGTCCTTTACGATCTGTTGGTATTCCTTGATCTCCTCCCGGACGATATCCGGGTCCGACTGCAGGGCAACCATTCCCCGAAAACTGGTGGCCTGATCCATAAAGGAAAGTTTCTTCATTTTATCACTGTAAACCAGCCGCACGTCCCCCACCAGACTCTGGTGAGCCAGAGGCGCTTTCAATGCTTTCCGCTGGTTCACGCACATGGCGATGACCACCGGATCCTTTTTCACCGGGTGCAGTTTTTCGATGGCCCGGGACAGGAACAGGGCGATGATGGTGCCGGGGCTCCCGTCATTGGACATGTTGAACCGCATGAATTCCTTTTCATGGATCCGAATGTTGTAAACGATGCAGTGCTGAGAAATGCTCGCCTTCCCGCCCTCTGCCAATTGGAACCCGGGCTTTTCCCACTTTTTCACCATGCAGAAGGGGTCCTCTTCCAGTTCGGCCATAGCTGGGTCTTCCCACTCCTTCGGATCCACCGGGTCATCCGACAGCCGGATCCCCTCCGTGGACAGATCCATCTCATAATAGGAGGAGCAGTAATAATACAGCAGAGTCTTGATCATGGGGTAGATCCCGCCTCCGTCCGTCAGGGCGTGATAGACATCGATGTGGATCTTGTTCTTCCACCATGAAATATTCAGCAGGTGTCCGTTCACCTCTTCGCTGCCCAGCACCGGCGGGTCGTCCCGGTGAAGGACGATCATAGGCCGGGGGTTGTCCGCAAAGAAAATCTCGTTTTCCCCTTTGTCGATCTGCATGGCAAAGTAAGGGTAGCGCTTCATGGTCTTCGCCACCGCTTCCTCCAGCACCGATTGCTCCACCATATCCTTAGTCTTTACCGTCACCCGGAAGGTGTGGGGGTTGAGCACTGTGGTCTCATACACCGTCCGCATCTGGGTATATAATTTTCTTCTCATCGTCTTATCCTTTCCACTATCAAGAAAAAGGAATGACGGTCCCGCCGCCATTCCTTCTCGTTTCATTTATGATGCTATCTTCCTATTCCGGACAGATCTCT
>CADBSL010000017.1 GCA_902797345.1 uncultured Eubacteriales bacterium | reverse complement strand
GACGGGATGCTGTACCTGGGGATCCATATCTTCATCATCTTTGCCATGAACAATATCACCACTTCCCTGGAGTTTATGCGGGAAGGGGAGATCGCCCTGTTGCCAAAGGTCCTGTTCATCGTGATCTCCATCGTGGCATACTATCTGTTCATGTTTGCGTTGAAAGGGCACCTGAAGAAGATCGACCAACCGAACAAGAGGTACTATATTCGCCTGACGGTGCTGACGGGAGCCTTCATCCTGTTGATGGTCCTCCTTCGCAGCAATATGTACGTGAACATCTTCCTGTCCGTGGTCTATGTCTATTCCATTTATATGGTCCTGCGGCAGGCGAAGGCCCATGTGGTAGAAGAGGAATAACAAATCGGAATCTTATTCATAAAGAAAAACCGGAAGCTCGATCAAGAGCATCCGGTTTTTTATTGATTATATGACTCCAGACTCCAGTCTTAAGACTCTTTCTCCGTGGAGTGCAGCAGCCCGATGTCGTTTCTGAAATGAGCGCCGTCGAAGTGGATCTTTTTCGCCAGCTCGTAGGCTTTGGCCCGGGCTTCGTCGTGGTCTTTACCAAGAGCAGAAGCACCCAGGACTCTGCCGCCGGAGGTAACGATATCATCGCCGTCGAATTTGGTGCCGGCGTGGAAGATCACTAAGTCCTCTGAACCGTCCGCTGCGTCCAGACCGGTGATGACTCTTCCCTTGGGATAGCTGCCGGGGTAGCCTTCCGAAGCCAGGACGATGGTCACCGCCCGCTGATCCTTCCACTTGATTTCCTGTTCCGCCAGCTTATTGTGGATCACCGCATCGAAGATGTCATATAGGTCCGTATCCAGCCGCATCAGAACGGACTGGCATTCCGGATCCCCGAAGCGGTTGTTGAATTCGATGACCTTAGGACCGTCTTTGGAGATCATCAGCCCCACGAAGAGGACGCCTTTGAAATCCAGGCCGTCTTCCTGGAAACCTTTCAGGGTGGGGGCCAGGATCCGGTCCCAGATCTGCTGCTTCACTTCGTCCGTGAAGACCAGGCTGGGGGAGTAGGAACCCATCCCGCCGGTGTTGGGACCTTCGTCGTTATCAAAGATCCGCTTGTAATCCTGGGCGGATTCCATGGGGACGATGGTGTGTTCGTCCACGAAGCAGAGCATGGAGGCTTCGATGCCGGTGAGGCATTCCTCCACCACCACCAGGTCCCCGGCGCTGCCGAAGACTTTGTCGCCCATCATATCATCGATGGCCTTTTGAGCCTCTTCGGCGTTTTGAGCCAGGACCACGCCTTTGCCGGCGGCCAGTCCGTCGGCTTTGATCACCATGGGGTAGCCGTAAATGCCGATGGCTTTTTCCAGGGCTGCTTTATCCGTATATTCGCTGTATTTTGCGGTGGGGATATCATGCCGTGCCAGGAAAGCTTTTGTGAAGGATTTGCTGGCTTCCAGCTGGGCGCATTTTTTATTGGGACCGAAGGCTGCGATGCCTTCCGCCTCCAGTGCGTCCACGATCCCCATAGCCAGGGGCACTTCCGGTCCGATCACCGCCATGTCGATGGCGTGTTCTTTGGCGAAGGCGCAGATCCCCTCCACGTCTTCCGCGCTGATACCAACGCATTCTGCCACCGAGGCGATGCCGGCATTGCCGGGTGCGCAATATAGTTTATCGATTTTAGGGCTTTGGGCCAGTTTCCAGCAGATCGCGTGCTCCCGGCCGCCGCCGCCCACGACTAGTACTTTTTTCATTTGTTTCTCCTTAATCAGCTATAAGCTATAAGCTTGAAGCTATGAGCCTTTTGGCCCGTCAGGATAGCTCCTTTTTCAGCTCCCAGCTTCGCGCTTTAGTGCTTAAAGTGCCGCATTCCGGTAAATACCATGGAAATGCCATATTCATTGCACTTCTTGATGGAATCTTCGTCCCGGATGGAGCCGCCGGGCTGGATGATGGCGGTGATGCCGGCTTTTGCGGCCATTTCCACACAGTCATCGAAGGGGAAGAATGCATCGGAAGCCAGCACCGCGCCGTTGGTGTCTTCCACCGCCTGACGGATGGCGATCTCCAGAGCGCCTACCCGGTTGACCTGTCCCGGACCCATGCCGATGGTCTGGCCGTTTCTCACCAGAACGATGGCATTGGACTTCACGTTCTTCACGACTTTCATGCCGAAGATCATGTCTCTCTTTTCGAATTCCGTGGGTTCTTTTTCCGTGACGACCTTCCAGTCTGCCGGATCATATAACTTTGTATCCTTTTCCTGGACCAGCAGTCCGCCGTTCACCTTCTTCATATCGTAAGCGAAAGGATCCCGTTCCGAGATCGCCGGCAGTTCCAGGATCCGGATGTTCTTCTTCTTTTCGATGATATCCAGTGCTTCCTGGGTGAAAGAAGGTGCGATAACGATCTCCAGGAAGATCTTGCTGATTTCTTCCGCCACAGAAGCGGTGATCTCCCGGTTGGCTGCCACGATGCCGCCGAAAATGGAGACCGGATCCGCATTGTAGGCCTTCATATAGGCCTCATAGAGATTGTCTGCGGTACCGATGCCACAGGGGTTCGCGTGCTTGACGGCTACCACTGCCGGTTCATCGAATTCCCGCAGGGCTTCGATGGCCGCATTGGTGTCGTTGATGTTATTGAAGGACAGTTCTTTTCCGTGGAGCTGCTTGGCATTGACCAGGTCGCCGGCAGCGGGCTTGACTTCCTTGTAGTACCAGGCTTTCTGGTGCGGGTTTTCGCCGTACCGCAGGTCCTGGGCTTTTTCGAAGGTCATGGTGAAGTTGTCCGGCAGTCCCAGACCGGCTTCCTTTCTCAGGTAGTCGGAGATCATGGTGTCGTAGGCAGCGGTGTGCTGGAACACCTTCAGAGCCAGACGGTATTTGGTCTCATAGGAGACTTCGCCTTTTTCCTTCAGTTCGGAAATGACTGCCGGATAATCCGCCGGGTCGCAGATGACCACCACGTCTTTGTGGTTCTTGGCAGCGGAGCGGAGCATGGTAGGACCGCCGATATCGATGTTTTCGATGGCCACCGGCAGGGTCACATCCGGTTTCAAAATGGTTTCCTTGAAGGGGTAGAGGTTGATGGCCACGATGTCGATGGTCTCGATCCCCAGCTCCTTCAGCTGGTTCATGTGTTCAGGTTTTTCTCTCATCGCCAGGATCCCGCCGTGGACTGCCGGGTGGAGGGTCTTGACTCTGCCGTCCAGGCATTCCGGGAATCCGGTCACATCGGAGATCCCCACGACTTTTACGCCGCTTTCAGCGATCTTTTTGTGGGTGCCGCCGGTGGAGATGATGGTACAACCCAGGGCTTCCAGTTCTTTGGCGAATTCAACAACGCCGGTTTTGTCGGATACACTGATGAGTGCTCTCATGATTTCCTCCTATTCTCTGCCGTCCCAGCAGTAGGTGCACAGCCGGCACCGGTCTACCTGTACGGAATCCAGCAGGTTTTCCAGGGTTTGATATTTTAACGAGTCAAAGTGGCGGGCCTGTTTGATGTCCTCCACCATATTCTTGTACCGCTCGGTGGTGCAGTCGGCGTATTCCGCCAGCACTTCCTCCGAAACGTCCTCCGTCCCTTCCAGATCGGCGATGACCCGGCGGGAGATCAGTTCCATTTCGGAAACAGAGCGGGAGAAATTCAGATATTTGCAGCCGTAGAGGATCGGCGGGCAGGCGGAGCGGATATGGATCTTCTTCGCTCCGTTATCGTAAAGATAAGCCACCGTATCCTTCAGCTGAGTTCCACGGACGATGGAATCATCCACCAGCACGAATTCCTTGCCGTCGATGATCTCTTTGTCCGGTACCAGTTTCATTTTTGCGATGAGGCTCCGGGCCTTCTGGTTCGGAGGCATGAAACTCCGGGGCCAGGTGGGGGTGTATTTGATCAGAGGCCGGGCATAGGGAATGTGGGACTTCTGGGCGTATCCCAGGGCGTGGGCGATGCCGCTGTCCGGCACGCCGGCCACGTAATCCACGTTTTCCAGTTCCGGATCGCCCTCGTCCATTTCCGCGATGTGGGCACCGTTCCGGTACCGCATGGTCTCCACGTTCTTACCTTCGTAGATGGCGGTGGGGTAGCCGAAGTAGGTCCACAGGAAGGTGCAGATCCGAACGTCCTCCGTATTGGGGGGCATGACCTGCTCGGTGCCTTCGGCAGTGATCTTCACGATCTCGCCGGGCTCCAGTTCCCGGTCGTATTCATAGCCCAGGTTGATATAGGAGAAGGATTCCGAAGCCACGCAGTAGGCGTCATCCCGCTTGCCGATAATCAGCGGAGTCCTTCCTTTATAATCCCGGGCCGCGTACAGCCCTTCCGGCGACAGGGCCAGCATCGTCAATGAACCTTCCACCTTTTTCTGTGCATACCGAAGGCCTTCCGGCAGGCTGTCCTGGGTGGAGATCAGCGCCGCCGCCAACTCCGTATTGTTGATGCCGCCGCCGCTCATGGACATGAACTGGGCCTTTTCCTCCCGGATCAGTTCTTCCACCAGTTCTTCTTTGTTGTTGATGATGCCGACGGTCGCCAGGGAATAATGTCCCAGTTTGCTGTATACCGTCAGGGGCTGGGGTTCGGTGTCGCTGATGGCGCCGATGCCCATTTTGCCCTCCATTTCTTCGATGTCATCCTGGAATTTGGACCGGAAGGGTGCATTGCCGATGGAATGGATGGTCCGGTCGAACCCTTTTTCTCCATAGACGCACAATCCGCCGTTCTTGGTTCCCAGGTGCGAATGGTAGTCTACTCCGAAGAACAGGTCCATTACGCAGTCTTTTTTTGAGGCTGTGCCAAATACTCCGCCCATAATCTCTCCTTCTTGTTTGTTGTATATCGTACTCCGGGCTGCAGTGGGCGACAATAGCTTCCTCGCCGGAATCGGCGCGTTCAAGGGGGCTAGATCGCCTTGATTATAGCAACTGTATAAGCGCCTTTCCTCTGAGGAACTATTGCTCGCCTGCAGGCAGCCCTCATATATGTGTCGTTATGATTGCAAGGAAGAACAAGAGTGCTTCATAGCAATATCACGAATCGCACGGGTGAGGATTTTATGTTCTATTTCCAACACTCTGGCCGCCAGGGTATCGGGGGTGTCGCCCTCCAGCACCGGGACCTGCTCCTGCAGGATGATCTCGCCGGTGTCGATGCCTTCATCCACGTAGTGGACCGTGGCGCCGCTGACTTTTTCGCCGGCTGCCAGGACCGCTTCATGGACCCGTTTGCCGTAGAAGCCCTTCCCGCAGAATTTGGGGATCAGGGAGGGGTGGATGTTGATGATCTTTCCCCGGTATTCCCGGATGATGGATTCGTCCACCACGCTCATGTAACCGGCCAGTATGATCAGGTCGGTCTCTTTATCCTTCAGCAGGGACAATATCCTTTCGGATTTTTCCTTCGGGTCCGGGTAGGCTTTCGTGCTGACCACGTAGCCCGGGATCCCGTGCTTCTGACCTCTTTCCAGTGCATAGGCTTTCGGGGAGGAGGAGATGACCTGAACGATCTTCGCCTCCGGGATGTATCCGGACTCCACTGCGTCGATCACCGACTGGAAGTTGGTGCCGCCGCCGGAGACCAGGACGGAGATCTTTAGCATAAGACCACCCCTTCGCCTTTCACGATCTCACCGATCAGGGCCGGTGTTTCGCCGGCTTCCTTCAGCAGTTCCATGGTCCTTTCTTTTTCCGCCGGATCCACGATGAACATCATGCCTACGCCCATGTTGAAGGTGGAGAACATGTCTTTCTGTTCGATGCCGGCGCTTTCCGCGATATAGTCAAAGACCTTCGGCACTTCCCAGGAACCCACGTTGATCTTCACGCCCAGTCCCTCCGGGATGATCCGGGGGATGTTTTCGAAGAAGCCTCCGCCGGTGATGTGGATGATGCCGGCGGCCGTGATCTCTTTTGCAAGAGCTTTGCAGGCTTTCGTGTAGATCCGGGTGGGCCGCAGCAGGGCTTCTCCCAGGGTCTCGCCCAGTTCTTCCACGTAGTCCGTCACCTTCAGGCCCATCTTTTCGAAGAAGACCTTCCGCACCAGGGAATACCCGTTGCTGTGGAAGCCGCTGGAGGCGATGCCGATGACCGCATCTCCTTCTTTGATCTTGGAACCATCGATGATTTTTGATTTATCGGCTACGCCCACGGCGAATCCCGCCATGTCGTATTCTCCTTCGGAATAGAAATCCGGCATTTCCGCTGTTTCGCCGCCCACCAGGGCACATTCACCCAGCACACAGCCGTCGGCGATGCCCTTGACGATATCCGCTACTTTTTCCGCCTTCACGTGGCCGGTGGCGATGTAATCCAGGAAGAACAGCGGAGCGGCGCCCTGACACAGGATGTCATTGACGCACATGGCCACGCAGTCCTGCCCCACCGTGTCGTGGCGGTCCATCAGGAAGGCGATCTTCAGCTTCGTGCCAACGCCGTCGGTCCCGGCCACCAATACCGGTTCTTCCATGTCTTTCACATCCAGCCGGAACAGGCTGCCGAAGCTGCCCAGCCCCGTCAGGACATTCTCATTGAAGGTCTTTTTTACGTGATCCTTCATCAACGAGACTGCCCGCTGACCCTCAACGGTATCCACGCCGGCGTCTTTATAAGTGATTTTGCTCATTGTTTTCTCCTTTATAAGCTTGGAGCATGAAGCTTGAAGCTTCTGGCTTCTAGCTCTCGGCTCTCATCTCTTCGTCGATTTTCATGACGTCTTCTTCCATCTTGACTTTATACGCCTTGAAGGCTTCCCGCAGGGCCGGGTCTTTGATGGAGAGCATCTGTACCGCCAAAAGGCCGGCGTTCTCCGCGCCGTCGATGGCCACAGTGGCTACCGGTACGCCCTTGGGCATCTGTACGATGGATAACAGGGAATCCAGACCGTCCAGGGTTGAGCTCTTGATTGGCAGACCGATCACCGGCACCGGAGTATAGGCGGCGATGACGCCCCCCAGGTGGGCGGCCTTGCCGGCTGCCGCGATGATGACTTCGATGCCTTCCGCCTCCGCTGTTTTGGCAAACTGCTCTGCAGCAGCCGGGGTGCGGTGGGCGGAGATCACCCGAGTGACATAGTCTACGCCGAATTCCTTTAAGATTTTCTGGGTCCGTTCTACCACCGGCAGATCGGATTTACTGCCCATTACGATTCCAACTTTCAT
>CADBSL010000016.1 GCA_902797345.1 uncultured Eubacteriales bacterium | reverse complement strand
TGTTCAGAGGCTACGAAAAGCTGGCGGGGATGACGGGTACCGCCAAGACGGAAGAAGAAGAATTCCGGGAGATCTACAACATGGACGTTGTGACCATCCCGACCAATAAAGAAGTGATAAGAGAAGACCTGCCGGACAGAGTATACGCCACGGAAAAGGGCAAGTACACGGCGGTCATCAACGAGATCGTGGAAGTACACGAGACCGGACAGCCGATCCTGGTGGGGACCATCTCCATCGAGAATTCCGAACGGATCAGCCGGATCTTAGACAAGCGGGGCATCAAACACAACGTGCTGAATGCGAAGAACCACGAGAAGGAAGCGGCCATCATCGCGGAGGCGGGGCGCTTTGGCGCGGTGACCATTTCCACCAACATGGCGGGCCGTGGTACCGACATCATCCTGGGCGGGAATCCGGAATTCCTGGCCACTCAGGAAATGAAAAAGAAGGGTTACGACGACGAGACCGTTTCCTATGCTTCCAGCATGATCCCGGTGGAAGAGCCGGATCTGGTGGCGGCCAGAAAGGTCTACGAGGACCTGTTTGAGAAGTATACGAAGGAGCGGGCGGAGGAAAAGGAAAAGGTCCTGGCCGCCGGCGGGCTCCACGTCATCGGCACTGAGCGGTATGAATCCCGCCGGGTTGACAATCAGCTCAGAGGGCGTTCCGGCCGTCAGGGTGACCCGGGATCCTCCCGGTTCTACGTATCCCTGGAAGATCCGCTGATGCGGCTCTTCGGCGGGGAACGGGTCCAGAACATGGTCCAGAAGATGGGCTTGGAAGAGGACGAACCCATCGAAGCCAACATGCTGACCAAGACCATCGAAAACGCCCAAAAGCGGGTGGAGGGCCGCAACTTCTCCATCCGGAAATACATCCTGCAGTACGACAACGTCATGACCAAGCAGAGAGAAGTCATCTACAAGGAGCGGGCCATGGTGCTGGACGGCGAAAACCTGAGAGAGCACCTCTTCAGCATGCTGGATGAAATGGTGGGCGAATATGTAGAGACCACTACGCTGGAGTCCAAATACCAGGAAGAATGGGATATGGACGAGCTCCAGAAGAACATCAACAAGATCTGTCACAACACCCCGGACGTCCACTACACGGACGTGGAGGATATGAGTCCGGAGGACCTGAAAGACCGGATCATGGGAGATTTCGAGAAGATCTACGAGGCCAAGGAGACCGAAGTGGGCGAAGAGCATATGCGGGAAATCGAGCGGGGACTGCTGCTTCGGATCGTGGACTCCAAGTGGATCGACCACATCGATGCCATGGATCAGCTCAAACAGGGTATCGGTCTGCGGTCCATCGGTCACGAAGACCCGGCTGGAGCCTATGCCCGGGAAGGGTTCGAGATGTTTGAGGACATGGTCCGGAGCATCAAAGACGACATGGTGCGGTATTGCTTCGATGCCACCATCACCACTCAGATCGAGCGGAAAGAGATGGTAGCGGAGAATGCCAATACGGTGAAGATGGAATTCGTGGACGATGCAGCGGCCCAGGCTCAGGGTGTGGAAGCACCGCTGGACGGCCCCATCAATAGCCCCGGCGAACTGCCGAAGCAGGAAACCATCCGCCGGACTACCCCGAAGGTGGGAAGAAACGACCTTTGCCCCTGCGGCAGCGGCAAGAAATACAAGAACTGTCACGGAAGGAGCGTGTAAAAATGGTACAACTCGACCAGATCAAGTACGAGCTTGACGAAAAAGAGAAATCCATCCAAGAATTGGGTGTTTCCCTTTGACCAGGCTGGTCTGAAAAAACGATTGGAAGAAATCAATAAACAAGCGGAAGCCGAGGATTTCTGGAATGACCACGAAACAGCCCAGAAGCTGCTGAAGGAAAAGAAATCCATCGAAGTGAAGCTTCAGGAATACAGCCGGCTGGAGGAGGAACTCTCCGACGTGGAGACCCTGATCCAGATGGCAGAAGAGGAAGAGGATGAAGGGCTCCTTCCGGAAATCGAGGAGACCTACAAAAAGCTCAACAAAGATATCGACGATATGACGGTGAAGGTGCTCCTTTCCGGGGAGTATGACCAAAACAGCGCCATCATTTCCATCCACGCCGGATCCGGCGGCACCGACGCCCAGGACTGGGCGGAGATGCTGGTGAGGATGTACCTGAGGTGGGCGGAACGGAAGGGCTATAAAGTCAAGACCATCGACTACCTGGATGACCCGGAAGGCGGTGTGAAGAGCGCCACTTTCTTCGTGGAAGGGGACTATGCTTACGGTTATCTGAAGAATGAAAAGGGTGTCCACCGGATCGTCCGGATCTCCCCTTACGATTCTTCGGGGCGGCGGCACACTTCCTTTGCGTCCCTGGACGTGGTGCCGGAGATCGATGATGAGATCGAGCTGGAGATCAATCCGGAGGATCTCAGGATCGATGTATACCGGGCCAGCGGTGCCGGTGGGCAGCACGTCAATAAGACGGAATCGGCGGTGCGGATCACCCATATCCCCACGAACATCGTCGTGACCTGCCAGAATGAGCGTTCCCAGCACCAGAACCGGGACGTGGCCATGAAGATCTTAAAGGCCCGTCTGTTGGAACTGGCTCAGCGGGAGCACAAGGAAAAGATCGATGAACTCAAGGGAGACTACAGCCAGAACTCCTGGGGAAGTCAAATCCGGTCTTATGTGTTCCACCCCTATACCATGGTCAAGGACCACCGGACCGGAGCGGAAGTCGGCAATGTCCAGGCGGTGATGGACGGAGATCTGGACTATTTCATCAACGAAAAACTGAAGGCGGCAGCAAAGGAGTAGGAATGGCGATCAAAGCAGTACTGATCGATTTTGACGGGACCCTGGCCAATACCAACAACATCGTCCTGAAGAGTTTCCAACATACCTACCGGACCTTTCAGGGCCGGGAGGAGGACCCGGAAGTGATCTACCGGACCTTCGGGGAACCGCTTCGGACCACCATGGACCGGGTATTTGGAAAAGAATACGAGGATGAAGCGGTGGAAGTCTACCGCAGCTATCAGATGGACCGGTTCGAGGCGTTGATCGAGCCCTTCCCGGGGATGGATCAACTGGTGAAGCAGCTGAGTGCCGAAGGGTACCGGCTGGCCCTGGTGACTTCCCGGGTGAAGGACAGTGCAGTCAGAGGGCTGAAAAAGTTTGGACTGGAAGAGGATTTTGAGGTGATCACCACGGTGGACGAACTGGTCCACCACAAACCCCACCCGGAATGCATCCTGGTGACCCTGGAGCAAATGGGCCTGGGGCCGGAGGAGGCGGTGATGCTGGGGGATACCCGGTTCGACATCCTCTGCGGAAAGAACGCCGGCTGCCGGACGATCCTGGTGGACTGGTCGGTGATGCCGGAGGAAGAACGGCAGGAATATCCGGCGGACCTGGTGGCAGGATCTCCGGATGAAATAATGAAATGGATAACAGAGAGATGATCAATCTTTATTACAGCCGGTCGGATACCGACCAACTGGAATTTATCTTTACACAGGCAGCGGGGTGGACCCGCGAGGGCGGAAAGGCCCTGGTCATCGTTCCGGACCAGTATACACTGGAAACGGAACGGAAGGTCTTTTCCGTGCTGCAAAGCGATGGGCTCATGGATCTTCAGATCATGAGCTTTTCTCGTATGGCGGCAAAACTGACGGAAGGCGGCGGGGGACGGTACATCGATGACCTGGGCCGGACGATGCTCCTTCGGAAAGTGATTTCCGCACACCGGGAAGAGCTGACTGTTTTCCGGCCCCCTTCCGGACGAAGCGAATTCGTCCGGATGATGGGCAGCATGATCCAGGAATTCAAGCAGTTCGAGACGGAACCGGAGAAGATCGAAGAGGCGGCGGAGACGGCCTCCGGCGGAATGCTGGCCCAAAAACTGAGAGATACGGCGGTGATCTACCGGGCCTATGAGGAAGAACTGGAGGGCCGGTATCTGGATACGGAGGATCAGCTGACTTTGCTGAGCCGGAGGATCCGGGACACAAAGCCCTTCGAGGGATGGGCTATTTTTGTGACGGGCTTCGATTTTTATTCCAAGCGGCTGATCTCCGTGATGGAAGCGCTGGCCGAAAGTGCCGGTGAGCTGAGCGTGGTGCTGCATTACCGTAAGCCCGGGGACCCGGGCTATCACCTTTACGCGCCCCTGGAGTCGACCCTCACGGCAGTGCGGAAGATCGCCGGGAAGGCCGGAAAGCCTTTTCGGATGGAAGAGATCCCCGGGGACTTCCGGTGCCGGCAGGAGGAGGAACTGACTTTCCTGGCGGAACAGATCTACCGGATCCCCTGCGATCCCCGAAAAGGGGAGCCGAAACACCTGCAGCTCTGGTCCTGCGAAGACCGGGAGACGGAGATGGAGTGGACGGCGGATGAGATCTGCCGGCTGGTCCGGGAAGAGGGACTGCGTTTTCGGGACATCGCCGTGGTGGCGGGGGACCTGCCGGAGCGGAGCTCCGTGCTGCAGCGGGTCTTCCGGCAGGCGGGCATCCGATTCTTCGATGGACGCAAGTCCATGGCGGTGACCAATAAATATATGCAGTTTCTGTGCGGACTCTGCGACCTGGAGTCCTACGCTCTGCGCACCGACGGGTATCTTCGGATCCTGGGAACGGGCGTCCCGGAGGTGACCCGGGAGGAAGCGGAAAAACTGGAGAATTACCTGTACGAATACGGCAGCGAAGGCTGGCGGTGGGAGAAGCCATTCACCCGGCTGGACCGGAGGAAAACCGATCCGGCAGAAGCGGAGGAACTCCTCCGGATGCTGAATGGGGTCCGGGAAAAGCTGACGGGAATGAAGGCTGCCCTGGACGAAAGGCTGGAAGGATGCGCCACCGGGAGGCAGTACGGAGAAGCCTTTTTCGCCTTCCTTCAGGAAGATGTCGGCCTGAGCGAAAAGATCCAGGCGGATGCGGACGGCCGGAAGGAAGACGGGGATCTGGAATACTCCTCTTTGACGGTGCAGCTGTGGAATAAGATCACGGTGCTCTTTGGCCAGCTGACGGAAGTATTGGGGGATGCACCCTGCAGCCGGGGGGACTTTTTCGAGGTCCTGAGGACCGGGGTGGAGTCCACAGAGATCCGGATGATCCCCACTACCATCGACCAGGTGCTGGTCAGCGATGTGAAGCGGGCGGGGCTGGAAGGCGTCCGGGCCCTGTTCCTGCTGGGGACCAACGAAGGGATCCTTCCCCGGAAGACCACGGACCCGGCCATCCTCAGCGACCGGGAAAAAGAACAGCTCAATTCTGCGGTGGGGGAAGTCTGCTTGTCCGGGCGGCACCGGCCGGAGCAGGAAAAGCTGGAGATCAGCCGGACCTTCTCCCTG
>CADBSL010000015.1 GCA_902797345.1 uncultured Eubacteriales bacterium | reverse complement strand
TACTTTTGTCTGGCCCGCTGCTTCATCCTCTGCTCATGGTCCAGGATCCGCTTGCGGAGCCGGGTGCTTTCCGGAGTCACCTCCAGCAGTTCGTCATCCTTCAGGAATTCCAGACACTGCTCCAGGCTCATCCTCCGGGGCGGAGTCAGTCTCAATGCTTCGTCGCTGGCGGCGGCCCGGATATTGGTGGCATGCTTTTTCTTGCAGACGTTCACCACGATGTCTTCGCTCTTGGGGGATACGCCCACGATCATTCCGGCGTAGACCGGCGTCTGGGGTCCTACGAACAGGGCTCCCCGGTCCTGGGCGTTCCAGAGTCCGTAGCTCACCGCTTCTCCGGTCTCAAAGGCGATCAAAGATCCACCGGTCCGGGTGGGGATCGGTCCCTTGAAGGGTTCATAGTCTTCGAATACCGACGTCATGATGCCCTCGCCGCGGGTATCCGTCAGAAACTCGTTCTTATACCCCAGCAGACCTCTGGCAGGCACCAACAGCTCCAGCCGGGTCCGGCTGCCGATGGGGGTCATGGACTGGAGTTCTCCCTTCCGGGGTCCCATCTTTTCCATCACCGCGCCTACGCTTTCCTGAGGCACGTCGATGACGACCCGCTCGATGGGTTCGCACTTCTTCCCGTTGATCTCCTGGTATAATACTCTGGGGGTCCCTACCGCGAATTCATAGCCTTCCCGCCGCATGGTCTCGATGAGGATGGACAGGTGCATCTCTCCTCTGCCGGCCACGGCAAAGGAATCCGTATTCAGTTCCCGCACTTTCAGGGAAACGTCCTTCAGCAGCTCCCGCTCCAACCGGTCCCTCAGGTTCCGGGAGGTGACATAGGTACCTTCCCTTCCCGCAAAGGGGCTGTCGTTGACGCAGAAGACCATCTCGATGGTTGGGGGGGAGATCTTCACAAAGGGCAGGGGTTCCGGTGCCTCCGGGGCACAGACCGTTTCTCCGATGGTGATCTTCTCGATGCCGGAGAAAGAGACGATGTTCCCTGCCGCTGCACTGTCTACGGCTTCCTTCCCCAAGTCTTCGAACTGATACAGATTCGAGACCTTGCCTTTATAAGTGGCTTCCGGGTGGTGATAGTCGCAGACGACGACTTCCTGGCCCTGCTTCAGCACGCCCCGCTGGATCTTCCCCACTGCCATCCGGCCTACATATTCATTGTAGTCGATGGAGGACACCAGGATCTGAAGAGGGCTCTCCGTATCCGCTTCCGGCGGGTCGATGTAATTCAGGATCGTATCGAAAAGGGGCCGCATATCCATCCCGGACAGGTCTTCCTGCTGGAAATCCTCCGGCGAATAGGCGGCATAGCCTTTTTTGGCAGAGCAATAGATGATGGGCGAATCCAACTGTTCATCGGTGGCATTCAGATCCAGCAGAAGCTCCAGGGTCTCGTCGGTGACTTCATCCGCCCGCTGGTCAGGCCGGTCCACCTTATTGACCACCAGGATCACCTTGTGGTTCAGCTCCAGTGCCCGCTGCAGTACGAACCGGGTCTGGGGCATGGGGCCCTCAAAGGCGTCCACCAACAGAAGAACGCCATCCACCATCTTCAGGATCCGCTCCACTTCGCCGCCGAAATCGGCGTGGCCCGGGGTATCCACGATGTTGATCTTTACATCTTTATACCGTACGGATGTGTTTTTGGCCAGAATGGTGATGCCTCTTTCCCGCTCCAGGTCATTGCTGTCCATGACCCGTTCCGTGACTTCCTGGTTCTCCCGGTAGACTCCGGACTGCTTCAGCAGCTGGTCCACCAGTGTCGTCTTGCCATGATCGACGTGGGCGATGATGGCGATATTTCTAAGGGATTCGTCCCGCATATTTGTCATTCCTTCTTTCTGTTTTTAGTCTTAGGTCTTAAGTCTGGAGTCTTAAGTCTTTAGTCTTCAGACTCCTCCTCAAATAATTCCGGGTGCTCTTTGCGCATCCGTTCTTCTTCCTCCTTCGCCTGACGGGAGGCTCTCACGTACAGGACCGCCAGGATCACGGCGATGATGCTGTACATGATGATGGTGCCCATGTTCCCCACGGTGGCGGAGAGGGTCTTTTCCATGATCCCCATGACCAGGATGGCCAGGATGATCACCAAAACAATGATCCCGCTCGTTTTTTTCATTTTTTATCCTTCTTTCAATGAGCGCCGGGAGCCGGGAGCTTTTAGCTACTGGCTTCCCGCTTCAGGCTCCAAGCTTGCTTTCAGATATTTGATCGTTTTCCCCCATTCACGGAATTTTTCCTCATATTCCGTGGTGACTTCCTTCGCTTTCAACGGTGAGCCATGCAGGTCCCAGGAGATCTCCAGGATCCTTGCACCGAATTCCCGGAACTCTTCCACGGAGAATTCGAACAGGTCATCGTTGTCGGTCTTGAAGGCCACAGTCCCCTCCGGCTTCAAAAACCGCCGGTATTCTTCCAGGTATCGGCGGTGGGTCAGCCGCCGTTTGGCGTGCCGGGCTTTGGGCCAGGGATCTGAAAAATTCAGATACAGCCCCGAGACCTCATCCTTTGCAAAGCAATCGGAAGGGTGCTGCAGGAATTCCCCGATAAACAAAACGTTTTTCAGTCCCGCTTCGTGGGCCCGCTGGGCCGCCCGCAGGAAGACCCGCTCCTGTCCTTCTACGCCGATGTAATTGTATTCCGGGTGCCGCCGGGCCAGTTCCGTCACGAACTTTCCCTTGCCGCATCCCATTTCCAGGAACAGCGGGTGGTCATTGCCGAAGGCCTCCCGGGACCACCGGCCCCGAAGCTCCTCCGGTGCGGCCACCAGGTACTCCCGAAGCCGCTCGATTTTCTCCGTCGCTCCCTTTACTCGTCTGTATCGCATATGGAACAACCCTTATCTTCCAACTACTTATATATCGTCACTTTGTCCCCCAGTTCCACCTGGGTCCACAGGTCCCGGATGTCCTCGTCCTCCAGAGCGAT
>CADBSL010000014.1 GCA_902797345.1 uncultured Eubacteriales bacterium | reverse complement strand
CGCAAGGATGAGGGGAGGAGTCCCAAAGCTGTGAGGAAAAGCCGGCGAGAATTTTTTGGTGGAAACCGGGCGGTTCTCTGATATAATAAAAATGTTAGATCAATATCAGATAATGAGGGAGGAACGGACATTGAAGAAACGAGGAAAGAGATTGCTGGCTGTAATGCTGACGCTGGTCCTGATCATGGGGACGCTGCCGGCGGTGACGATGACGGCTCTGGCGGAAGACGGGAGCGCGCTTCAGGGTGCCGGCACGAAGGCAGACCCCTACCGGGTCACCTCCGGCAGTCAGCTGAGAGCGGCCATCGACCAGGGCAAAGCGACTGCTCCGGTCTATATCCGGCTGGATGCGGAAACCGTGGAGGTGGATCCGGTGGCGGGATCGGAAAGCTATACCACCCCGCCGACCCTGGAGATTTCCGGGAAAGGCGTGGTACTCGATTTGAACGGGAATACCCTTCGGATCGAACCGGCGGACAAGGGGAGCGCGGCGATCAGTCTGGACAACGGACAGTTGACGATCCTGGACGGGACCGGGACGGACGGCGAACTGATCACCGGCTGCAGCCGGATCCTGGATTTTGACCACCAGAAGACCGCACAGAACATCCGGAAGAACGCCTTCACACTGGAGAGCGGCATCCTGACCAATGAACTGCGCAACGGCGGCGGGATCTCTTCCTTTGATAATACCGGAAAGATTGAGATCAAGGGCGGCACCATCCGGACGCTGGGGTCCTGGGGGTCCCTGTTGGTATCCCAGAGCGAGACCCTGATCTCCGGGGGGAGCTTCGTCGGAGAGGCCTCCGGAGAACAGTCGGGGCAGGGCGGCGTATCCCTGGCCACCAGCAACTGCCGGATCACCGGCGGGTATTTCAACTGCCCGGTGAACATGGACTACCCCAACGGGAATATCACCGGTGGGTATTTCGCGGAGGGAGCCCTGGCTGACAGTATGAAAAAGGGCGCCTTCAACAACACCAAATACGGTCTGGAAGCCAATGACGATCCAGTCTATAAATGGCGGGTGGCGGAGATCAACAAAGAAACGGTGACCAACGCACCGCAGCCGGGAGACCTGTATGTCGGCGGCGTGAAGGTGACAGAGGAGAATGCGGCTGATATCCTGAAGGACGGCACGGCCTCCTTCAACGCGGAAAACAATACACTGACCCTGAAGGGGTTCCATTACAGCGGCCCCGGGTATGTTTACTTTGATCCCAGCAAGCATGACGGCAGCATCTATTCCGTCAGCGCCGGCATCTACTACCAGGGCCGGTCGGATGATGTGAACCGGACGGACTTGTTGACGATCCGGCTGGAAGGAACGGACAATACCATCGATATGACCATGCCGGCAAAAGCGGATTATCCGGAAGGGGAAGCTCCGGATTATCTGGATACCAGCGCAGCGGTATACGTGGAAGGCGCGGACCTGAAGATGGAAGGGGACAAGCTGACCGCCTCCGGTGCGGAGGAAGGAAAAGAGAAGCTGGTGGAAAGCTGCGGGATCTTCGTGGAGAGGGTCTATGCGATGATGGATCAGTTTGGCGGCAGGCTGACGCTGGAAGGGTGCAGCATCGAAGCGGCAGGCCGGACGGCTACTCAGGAGAGGGGTCATTACACCGTGGGATCCAGCGAAGGGATCTACGCGGAGGGAGACCTGCTGATCAAAAACGCGGACGTGAAAGCGGAAGGAGGACTGACCTCCAATGATTCCTGCGGGATCTATGCAGACAGCAACATCGACGTGGAAGGAAGCACGGTCTTCGGTATCGGCGGTGTAGGCAGCAGCGTGTCCATCGGGATCTTCTCGGAATTCGATACTCAGTTTTACAACAGCGTCATCGTGGCTGAAGGCGGCGAAGCTGTTGGAGAAAGCTATGGGATCTGCGTTTCGGAATTAAAGATCGACAAGAGCAGCGTGGATGCTGCCGCGGATGAAGCGGGCAGCTATTCCGACGGTATTTTTGCCTCCCATATCACCCGGATCGGGGACGGAAGCCGGGTCAACGGGGTTTCCGGCAAGGCCGGGAAGTCTGCCGCGGGGATCTATATCGACAGCTATCTGGGGGTGTCCGGCAGTGTCGTTACCGGCACCAGCGTGGATTCTGCGGACAGTAAGAATCACGGCATCCATGCGGATTACTGCCTGGAGGTCAGCGGAGGAAGTACGGTGACTGGGATCGCCGGAGCCTCTTCCAAGAGCAAGAGCATCGGCATCAACGTGGACGGTGATTTCATTATCTCCGGAAACAGTGTGGCGAAGGCCACCGGCAGCGACGGAGCCGCTGCCAGCCGGGGGGCAGATGCGGAAGGCGTCCTGTCCGTGGAAAAGGGAAGCACTCTGGATGCAGTTTGCGGTAAGGCGGATGCCGGCGCCGGGGTCCGCTGCGGTCGGATCATCGACGGCTATAAGCCCGTCAATTACTGGGACAGTGCTGACGCCTATATGGACAGCATCAAAGCCAATGAAGAAAATACGAAGAAAGACCGGCTGGAGGGTACGATCCTGGCCAGAGGCAGTGAAGAGGGCAGCAGCATCGGATTGGAATTGACTCCTTACCTGGGAGATTTCCGGACGCCGATCCCAGCGGAAGATCTGACGGGTCTGCAGGAAGAATACGAGTGGCTGCTGAGCTACACGGGGACCGATTCCTCCTCGCTGGATTTCCTGGAATTCCTGAACCGGTATTATAAAGATGTAGAGAAAGACGGAGACGGATACACCTTCCTGAGCGAAGAGTATCTGGAGAACAGTGTGCTGAATGTGACGGGGACGCTGAAAGCGCAGGGAGCTGCCGGCGGTGTACAGAGTGAGACCGTGAAGGGCGACCTGAAATCCGTGACCCTCAGCGCGCCGGCGATCCGGGCCGGGGAGAGTTACGATGGTTCGGATAAGGCGGAGAAACAGTCTCCCCTGGCCACAGAGGCGGTCTACAGATATGTGGAGACCGAGGGCGGAGCCCAAATGGATGTGGCCAACTGTCCAAAGGATGATTCCTGCCCGATATCGAAATACAGCGATTCGGACCCGAAGGGCTGGTACCACGACGGCGTCCACTTTGTGCTGGAGCAGGGGATCATGAACGGGACCGGAACGGATACCTTTGCACCGAATGATCCCACCACGAGAGGGATGATCGTGACCATGCTGTGGAGAATGGAGGGGAGCCCCTCTCAGTCAGCTTCACAGGCAGATCTCCCCAAAGGGGAGAGCCGGGAGACGTCCCGCTTCGATGATGTGGAAGACGGTGCCTGGTACGAGGAAGCGGTAAACTGGGCGGCTTCAAAGAAGATCGTCAATGGATATGACGAAAAGACCTTTGGCCCGAAGGACCAGATCACCCGAGAACAGCTGGCGGCGATTCTGTACCGGTATTCGGACTACAAGGGACAGAAGGATGGCTGCGAGGCATCGGATCTGAAGAACTTCACCGATGCGGGACGGGTCAGCTCCTGGGCTCTGGAAGCCATGCAGTGGTCTGTAGGCTGCAAGATCATCGGCGGTATGACCGAAACCACCCTGGAACCTCAGGGCAAAGCCACCCGGGCTCAGGTCGCTACCATGCTGATGAGATTGGAGATGTGAGCGAGAAGCTGGAAGCTGGGAGCTTTTAGCTTCCAGCTCAAACTTTTTATTGACAACAACTCTATGAAATGATATATTGAACAGTGTGTTCTCACCGAACACATTGTTTTTCTATGCTTAAAACGTAATGTTTTAATACAATCAACTACTTAATAAACTGAGGAGGTGAAACCAAAGAATGCCTACAATCAACCAGTTAGTTAGAAACGGCAGAGAAAGAACAGTAACGAAGTCCACAGCTCCGGCACTGCTCAAGGGTTACAACAGCTTACGGAAAAAGCCCACAGATGTGAATTCCCCGCAGAAGAGAGGCGTATGCACAGCTGTTAAGACAGTAACCCCGAAAAAGCCGAACTCCGCACTGAGAAAGGTTGCCAGAGTACGTCTGACAAACGGGATCGAAGTTACCGCTTACATCCCCGGCGTTGGCCACAACCTGCAGGAACACAGTGTTGTTCTGATCAGAGGCGGCAGAGTTAAGGACTTACCGGGCGTCAGATATCACATCGTACGTGGTACTCTGGATACAGCAGGTGTGTCCGGCAGAGGTCAGGCTCGTTCCAAATATGGCGCGAAACGGCCTAAGAAATAATTGTTAAACGGTGACAAAAGCGCCCTTGACTCAGTTTGTTGAGTAGAGGATTGATATATAAAACATTGGTATATCAGCGCGCACGATGCCCGGAAGGGTGTCGAGTACCGAAGGCAAGACTGGATGGCTGATTTGAATTGGCGGCCATACAGAGTAATCCTCCGACCGGAGGGTGAAGGAAGTGTGCAATTCAAGAATAAGAATTTGCGCGGGCGGCAAAGGCCGCTTAGCAAGGAGGGAAGAGACGTGCCAAGAAAAGGAAGAGTTCCAAAGAGAGAAGTTCTGCCCGATCCTGTCTATGGCAATGT
>CADBSL010000013.1 GCA_902797345.1 uncultured Eubacteriales bacterium | reverse complement strand
TTCTACCCATTCAGGGTGTTTTTCCAGAACCGGTTCCAGAGTTGTAACAACTTCTTCTACTGTCTGCAGGAATTCAGCCTGGTCAGCGTTTCTCTGTTTAGCGATTTCCAGATATTTCTGTGCTAATGCGCCCATTTCTAAACATCTCCTTTGAATAAAATTTGTTTATTTTAAAGGTTTATGAAAACCTTTACAGGCTTATATTAGACCACCCTTTCCGCAATGTCAAGGGTATATTAAAGAAACAGAAATCTTTTTTCGAATCCCCTAAACCCCGAAAATTATTGCGAACTCAAAGGCTCAGCGTTCGAGTTTTGAAAGTTCTGTTTCGGTGTTCGTGACGATAGTTTCACCGCTTTGCCCGGTTTTACAACCGGAAAGCCTCCCCGATACTCAGGAAATACAGGTAACTTTCCGTGACGGGAGTGCCCCGGGCTTCTTCGATGGCCCGGCGGTACACTTCGATCTGCCGTCGGTAATGCTCCGCCTTCTCCTCCAGAGCCCCTTCTTCCGGCGGGATGTAGTCGGTCTTATAGTCGATCAGCACCAACCCTTCCCCGTCTTCGAAGAAGCAGTCGATGATCCCCTGGACGATGGAACCGGTGTCTCCGTCCCAGGGCTGCCACAAGAGGAATTCCTGCTCCCGGTACACCTTCGGCGCCCGCAGCATCCGCTCTCCCAGATCGCTTTCGAAGAACCTCCGGATCCATCCCGGGTCCACGGCCCGGGCTTCTCGCTCCGTCAGCCTTCCGACCTCCGTCATCTCCCGGATCTGCGCTTCGATGGTTTCCCTGCTGCCGCACCGGCTCAGATCCAGCTCCTGGAGCACCCGGTGGGTGAGGGTGCCCCGCTCCGCCCCGGAGATCTTGCCCTCCCGGGACGCGGAATAGGGGGTGATGTCCCGGCGCAGCTTCGGCACCCGGATCTTCGCTTCGTGGATCTCCTCCGGCCCTTCCGGCAATTCCTCCCCAAAGGTCTCCCGCAGCTCCTCCAGGTCCTCCGCGTAATAGCGGTTCAGTTCCGTGGCGGTGAACTTCGCCGGGATCTTCGTGGCTTCCGGGTAGGGGTACTTGAAGTCCAGACGGTCCAGGATCTTCTTGCGCAGCGCAGCTTCGGCAGACCCCTCTCCGCCGCCTTCGGCGGCACCTCCCCCCTGGAGGGGGGAGGCAGGATCGTCCATAACGCGCCTCTCAACGAAGTGCCCTTGGCTCCCCCCGCTGGGGGGAGCTGTCCGCGAAGCGGACTGAGAGGGGCCTCGAGAGGGATCTCCCGAGGGGAACTCCGTCACGATCTCCATCTTCCTCACCGCCGTCTCCGGCTCATCCCCCACCGCATACGCGATCCACTCCAGATAACTCTTCCCCTCCCGGGGCGCTTTTTCTCCGAAGTGCTCCAGCGCCTTCTCGTTGGTCAGGCTGCCGATGACGAAGAGCTGCTCCCTGGCCCGGGTCATCCCCACGTACAGGAGCCTCATCTCCTCCGCCACTTCCTTTTCCTTCACCGCCTCATCGATCCGGAGCTGGCGAAGGGTCCTGGACCGGAAATCGTTACCTGGGCTCCGGTAGCAGAGGCCGATCCCCAGATCCTTGTCCAGGCTCAGTTCTTCGGAGGGCTTCCGGTGATAGAAGCTCTTTCCGGCACCCGCCAGGATCACCACCGGGAACTCCAGTCCCTTGCTCTTGTGGATGCTCATCAACCGGACAAAGTCTTCTTCCGCTCCGGAGGGCTTCCGGGACGGCGCCGCCGCCGAGGTCTTGGCCACCCGGTCGATGAAACGCAGGAACCCCGCCAGGTTCTGTCCGGTATCGTTCTGGTACCGTTCCGCCCGGCGGATCAGATCCCGGATGTTCTCCTGCCGCCGGCTCCCCCTGGGAAGAGCTCCGGCAAATTCATAGAACCCGGATTCGTCCGCCACCTTCCAGCACAGGTCTTTCAACGATAGATAGCCGGCCTCCAGGCTCCACCGGTCCAGCTCCGCCAATGCCTCCCGGCACTTCCGCCGAAGAGCCTCGTCCTTCCCCTCTTCACAATAGGAAAGGAAGCTCTCCGCGAACAGTCCCTCTCTTTGGTGGACCCGCACCGCCGCCAGCTCCGAGGCAGTGAATCCGAAGATCATGGACCGGAGCACGCTGAGCAGGGGGATGTCCTGACGCCGGTTCACCAGCAGTTTCAACAGATTCGTGAAGACTAAAATCTCCACGGTCTCAAAATATTCATCATTTCCTTCGATATATGCGGGGATCTCCTCCCGGCGAAAGACCTCCTGCCAGGTCTGGGCCGCGCCCCGGTAGGAACGCATCAATACCACGATGTCGGAAAGCCCGATCCGCCGGACTTCCCCGGCCTTGCTGTCGTAGTACTCCTTCCCCAGCACTTCCCGGATCCGGCGAACCGCATCCATCGCCTCCAGTTCTTCCCGCTTCAAGTCCGTCTCCGTCAGGCCCTGCTCCCGAAGGCTCGCACGAAGAGGCGCCTCCACCAACACGTCGATCTGTACCGAAGGTGCCGGGAGCTCCGCTGCCGGACCGGTCTCATAGTCGAATCCCGGATACAGCCGGGCCGCCTCGTCATAGGCGATGCCGCCGGCTTCTTCCGTCATCACCGGCCCCATCACCTCGTTCACCGTCTCCAAAATGGGGGGCTTGCTCCGGAAGTTCCGGTTCAGGTCGATCTTGATGCCGCTCGGATCAGTCCCCTCCCGAAGCTCCCGGTATTTGCGGATGAAAATGGATGGATCCGCCAACCGGAACTGGTAGATGCTCTGCTTCACGTCTCCTACCATGAAGAGGTTGTCCTCCCGACAGATCCGGGCGATCAGGCTCTCCTGCAGTTCGTTGGTATCCTGGTATTCGTCGATGAAGATGTACCGGTACAGGTCCCGCAATTCTCCGGCGGGGCCCTCCTGCCGCAGGATCTCCAGGGCCAGATGCTCCACGTCAGCGAAGCTCAGCTGGTTCACCGCCAGTTTCTTCTCCCGCAGGATCTCCCCGTACCGCCGGGTCATCCCCGCCAGCACCTCCAGCGCCGGCACCGTGGCCGCTTCCGTTTCTTCTTCGCTGGCTCGAAGGGTCTCCAGACCCTGCTCCAGCCAGGCTTCCGGCTCCGGCAGGCTTTCCATGAACCGGTGGACTCCCTGGATCATCCCGGTGACCCGGGCCTCTCCCCGGGCGTCAGCATAGCGGGTCAGGAAATCCAGCACCGCCGGATCCTTTCCCTCAAAGGCCTCCTGCATCACCTGGTCCAGCGCCTCCTGTTCGAAGATCTCCTGTTGGAAATCCTCGCAGATCTTGAAGTCCGGCGTCACATCCGTCAGGTAGAAATAGCTGCGGATCACCTTCAGGCAAAAGGAATCAAAGGTGCAGATATCCGCCTCCGGCAGCCGGTCCAGCTGCTCCTGGAGAGCGGACACGTCCGCCCCTTCTTCTTCCATGGCCTTCGTGATATTGTCGCTGATCCGCTCCCGAAGTTCCGCCGCCGCCGCGTTGGTAAAGGTCACCACCAGCATCTCGTCGATGGAGACCCCTTCCTTCACCACCAACTGCCGGATCCGCTCCGTCAACACCGCGGTCTTGCCGGAGCCCGCCGCCGCCGACACCAATATGTTTTTATCCCTCGTAAAGATCGCCCGCTCCTGGGCCTCGTTCCACTTCATCTCGTTTCTCCTTTTCATTTATTCTATCATAAAAGATAGGAAAGATGGGAGCCGTTTCTTCAGCAGGAGGAAAAACATCGAAGGGGCATTGTTGAGCCGCCGGTCCACCGCGAGCGCGAGCCGAAGGCGATGGGGGAGCGGATGTACCGCTGCGAGCGAACACATAGCGAAAGCGTGTCCCGAGATGTTTATTCCGGATGCTGAGAAAGAGACTCCCATCTTCTCCTTTCAATCTCTGTTCTTTTCTTTGGTTTTCTGATATAATAATGAATTGCGAACATGAACCATAAAAAGGAGAACGATACAATGAAAAAACCTTTGATGTTAATGATACTGGACGGCTACGGCATCAACCCCAGCGAATACGGCAATGCCATCCTGGCCGCCAACAAACCCGGGATCGACAAGATCTTTGACACCTACCCCCACACCTCCCTGGGGGCTTCCGGACTGGACGTGGGTCTGCCGGATGGCCAGATGGGGAATTCCGAAGTGGGGCACCTGAACATCGGTGCCGGCCGGATCGTCTACCAGGAACTGACCCGGATCACCAAATCCATCGAAGACGGAGATTTCTTTGAGAACCCGGCCCTGCTTGCAGCGATGGACAATGCAAAGAAAAACGATTCCAATCTTCATATCATGGGCCTGTTGTCCGACGGCGGGGTCCACAGCCACCTGACCCACCTGTATGGGTTGATCGAAATGGCGAAGAGAAACGGCCTGAAGAAGGTCTTTATCCACTCCTTCCTGGACGGCCGGGACGTGCCGCCCCGCTCCGCGGTGGACTTCATCGCCCAGCTCCAGGAGAAGCTGAAGGAGATCGGCGTGGGCAAGCTGGCCACCGTTTCCGGCCGCTACTACGCCATGGACCGGGATAAGCGCTGGGAAAGAGTCGTGCTGGCTTATGACGCGCTGACCTTGGGCGACGCCAAGGTGACGGACGACCCGATCAAAGCGATGCACGAATCCTACGATGAAGACGTGTCCGACGAGTTCGTTGTGCCCTTCGTGATGGAAGAAGACGGAAGAGTCATCGGCCGGATCGGGGACAGGGACTCCGTCATCATGTACAACTTCCGGCCGGACCGGGCCCGGGAGATCACCCGGTGCTTCGTGGACGACGACTTTGACGGTTTCGAACGGAAGGCCCGCCCGAAGGATCTGACCTATATCTGCATGACCCAGTACGACGCCACCATGCCGAACGTACTGACCGCTTATCCGCCGGAACACCTGGAAAACACCCTGGGTGAATACCTGAGTGCGCAGGGATTGAAACAGCTGCGGATCGCGGAGACCGAAAAATACGCCCACGTGACCTTCTTCTTCAACGGCGGGGTGGAAGCCCCGAATCCCAACGAGGACCGGATCCTGATCCCCTCCCCGAAGGTGGCCACCTACGACCTCCAGCCGGAGATGAGCGCTTTTGAAGTAACGGACAACGTGCTGGCGGCCATTGAAAAAGATGTCTACGACGTGATCATATTGAATTTCGCCAACCCCGACATGGTAGGCCACACCGGCGTCTTCGAGGCGGCGGTGAAAGCCATCGAAGCCCTGGACAAATGCGTGCCCCGGATCTTCGACGCCATCATGAGCCGGGGAGGCTCCATCCTCCTGACAGCAGACCACGGCAACTGCGATGTGATGCTGGATGAAGAAGGCAACCCTGTCACCAAACATTCCACCAACCGGGTGCCCCTCCTGGCGGCCACGCCGAAGGGCAAAGACCTGAAGCTCCGGGACGGCGGACGGCTGGCGGACCTGTCGCCCACCATGCTCGAGATCTTAGGACTGCCCCAGCCGGCGGAAATGACTGGAGAATCCTTATTCATGAGCTAGGAGCTGGAAGCCTGAAGCTGTCAGCCCTCCATTTTTAGCGGTACCGCTGCGAGCGAACACATAGCGAAAGCGTGCCCCGAGATGTTTCCTCCGAATACACCAAACGAATTCCTGTTGTGTTTGAAAGAGAGAGTATAAGAAATGAAAAAGAATGACAAGACGAATGTGATGCGGATCTTGGATCAGAAAAAGGTCCCCTACAATCATCATACCTATGCCGACACCGGTGCCATCAGCGGCATGGAAGTGGCGACAGTGCTGGGGCAGGACCCGGCCCAGGTCTTCAAGACCCTGGTGACCGTGGGCAAGACCGGCCAGCACTACGT
>CADBSL010000012.1 GCA_902797345.1 uncultured Eubacteriales bacterium | reverse complement strand
TTACAAGCGGCAACGATATCGTCCGCTGTCAGCCCGTATTCTTTCATCAGCTGATCGGGTTTTCCGGACTGGCCGAAGCGGTCCTGGATGCCGATCATTTTGATCTTCGCCGGGGCGTTCTTGGCGGTGACTTCTGCCACGGCACTGCCCAGTCCGCCGATGACGCTGTGTTCTTCTGCGGTGACGATGCCCTTGGTTTCCTTCGCCGCTTTGATGATGATCTCTTCATCGATGGGCTTGATGGTGTGGATGTCGATGATCCGGGCGGAAATGCCTTCCGCTTCCAGCTTCTCCGCTGCCTGGATGGCTTCGTTGACCATGATGCCGGTGGCGATGATGGTCACGTCGCTGCCTTCCTTTACGGTGAGGCCTTTGCCGATCTCAAAATCCATGTCTTCGTCGTAAACGAAGGGCACGGCTGCTCTGCCCAGACGGACATAGACCGGTCCGTCCATGGCGACTGCTGCTTCCACAGCCTTTTTCGCGGACACGCCGTCGGAGGGGTTCAGCACCGTCATCCCCGGGATGCTCCGCATGAGGGCGATGTCTTCGATGGCTTGGTGAGACGCGCCGTCTTCCCCGACGGTCACGCCGGCGTGGGTCGCGCAGATCTTCACGTTCAGGTGGGGGTAGCCGATGGAGTTCCGGATGATCTCAAAGGCTCTGCCGGTGGCGAACATCGCGAAGGTGCTGGCCACGACGGTCTTGCCGGAAGCCGCCAGTCCTGCCGCTACTCCGTACATATTCTGTTCCGCGATCCCCATATTGAAGAATCTGTCCGGGAACGCTTTGCTGAAACCAACGGTCATCGTGGATTTGGACAGGTCCGCATCCATGACCACCAGATCTTTATTATTGGCGCCCAGTTCCACCAGGGCGTCGCCGTATGCCTGTCTTGTTGCCTGTTTATCTGCCATTACTGTTCACCTCCGAGTTCTTCCAGTGCCTGGGCGGTCTGTTCCGCGTTCGGCGCCTTGCCGTGCCACCCGGCCTCGTCTTCCATGAAGGAAACGCCTTTGCCCTTGACGGTGCGGGCGATGATCATCACCGGCTTCCCTTCGATTTCATCGGCTTCGTCCAGCTTCTCCGCCAGCTCTTCGATGTCGTGGCCGTCGGCCTCCATCACTTCCCAGCCGAAGCTTTCGAACTTTTCATAGATCGGTTCTACCTGCATCACGTCGTCATTGCGGCCGTCGATCTGCAGTCCGTTGTTGTCCAGGATCGCTACCAGGTTGTCCAGTTTGTAGTGGGCGGCGGACATAGCCGCTTCCCAGACGATCCCTTCCTGGATCTCGCCGTCACCCAGCAGCACGTAGACCTTGGATTTGCGGCCGTCCAGTTTTCCGGCCAGCGCCATCCCCACCGCGGTGGAGAAACCCTGACCCAGAGAACCGGTGGACATCTCCACCCCCGGGACCTTTTTCATGTCCGGGTGTCCCTGGAAGACTGAGCCGATCTTACGAAGGCTGTACATTTCTTCTACGTCAAAATACCCTTTCCGTCCCAGTGCAGCATACAGTGCCGGTGCGGCATGTCCCTTGGAAAGAACGAATTTGTCCCGGTTTTCCATCTTGGGATCCGCCGGATTCACGTTCATCTTGTAAAAATAGAGTGTGGCCAGGATGTCAGCGGCGGATAAGGACCCGCCGGGATGTCCCGAACCTGCTGCAGAGATGGCTTTGATGATATCCATACGCATGTTTTGTGCAGCTGCTTTAACCTCGTCAACATTGATCATGTTTTATTCTCCTCTCGTTTGGCTTTCACCGATTCAGTCTTCGGTCGTAACCTGGCTTTTGTCTGAAAAAATGACTTTGAGCATGAACAGCGGCAGCGCTGCCATCCTCTTATATCTCGACGGCTCCTGGATAAACCGGTAGAGCCACTCAAGTCCGTGTTTGCGGTAGAACTCCGGTGCCCGCTTCAGGTCCCCGGACCAGACGTCCAGGCTCCCGCCTACGCCGATGGCGGCTTTGGCCTTCAGCCGGTCCTTGTATTTCAATACAAAGAGTTCCTGTTTCGGAGACCCCAGGGCCACGCACAACAGGTCCGGCGCCGCCTCATTGATCTCCCGGAGGATCTCCTCCTCCTCTTCTTCTTTAAAATATCCGTGGTGGGTGCCGGCGATCTTCAGCCCCGG
>CADBSL010000011.1 GCA_902797345.1 uncultured Eubacteriales bacterium | reverse complement strand
AGCATGTCGCCGGTATAGCCCTTCGCTACGGCTCCCAGGTCGATCTCCATGCCCTCTCCAAGGTCCACTGTTCCGTCATCATTCAGCAGCACCTTTTCATAGTCTACATGTTCCAATAGCCCGGAGAGTTCCTCCTCCGTCGGGATCCGATACTCCTCTGTGGTAAAGCCCCAGGCTTTCACTATCGGATAGATGGAAATATCCAGGTAACCCTTCAGATCATCGCAAAGGAACAGTGCCTCCAGCAGCAATTCCTCCGCTTCGCCGGTGACCGTGCCGGAGCCGGAAGCGTTGATCTGGGCGATCTCGCTGTCCTCCCGGGTGGTGGAGATGAGCTTTTCCAGCCCCTGAACGGAATCCACCGCCTCCTTCAGCAGTACGTCATCCGCCCCGTATCCTCGGATCTCCATGTAGGTGTCCATGGCGAAGAATTCCTTGCTCTTGAGGTCTCCGTTATCGCCTTCCGCCGGCGCGGTGCTGCCTGAACACCCCGGGAGCATCATTATTAACATTGTCATTATCAAAAAAACGATCGCTTTGCGTTTCAATGTCATTCCTCCGTTTGTCAGATAGTCAGTTAGTTAAAGGTAATTCCATAGTAAGCGTTTTGTTCTTTTTTGTCAATAAAGCTGGAAGCTTTTAGCTCGAAGCTTGCCGCTATTTTTGACAGGAATGCATTTCACAGGTATAATCGGAAGCAGAATGACAAACGGAGAAGAGATCAATGGAAACCAACATGGAAAACCAGACACAGAGAGCGATCCTGGTGGGGGTGCAGATCGGCCCGCGGGATATCGAATACTATATGAAAGAGCTGGAGCAGCTGGCGGAAGCCGACGGGCTGGAGGTGGCCGGCGTCCTGACCCAGAAGGCGGAGCGGGTGAACCCCGCCACCTACATGGGGAAGGGCAAGCTGGAGGAACTCCAGGAAGCGGTGCAGACTCTGGAGGCGGATGTGGTCATTTTGAATAACGAGCTGTCCGGCCGCCAGATCCGGAACCTGGAGGACGCCACCGGCGTCAAGGTCATCGACCGGACGATCCTGATCCTGGATATTTTCGCCGCCCGGGCCGTATCCCGGGAGGGGAAACTCCAGGTAGAACTGGCCCAGCTGCAATATCGGATGCCCCGGTTGGTGGGATTCGGGAAAGCCCTGTCCCGGACCGGAGGCGGCATCGGCACCCGGGGCCCGGGGGAGAAGAAACTGGAGACGGACCGGCGTCATATCGCCCGTCAGATCGATGAGATCCGCCGGGAGATCGAGGATGTGAAGGCTACCCGTCAGGTCCAGCGGTCCCGCCGGACGAAATCCGGACTGCCCATCGTGGCCATCGCCGGCTACACCAATGCGGGGAAGTCCACGTTGATGAATGCCCTGCTGAAGAGATCCGAGAAGGAAGATAAGGACGTTTTTGTCAAAGATATGCTTTTTGCCACCCTGGATACTTCTCTGCGGAAGATCCAGGTGGATGTGGATAAGGAATTCATCCTCATCGACACCGTCGGCTTCGTCAGCAACCTGCCCCACACCCTGGTGAATGCCTTTCGGTCCACGCTGGAGGAGATCCTCTATGCGGACCTGATCCTCCATGTGGTGGATGCTTCTTATGAAGACTGCTTCTTCAACATGCAGGTGGCGGATCGGGTGCTGGATGAGATCGGCGCTGAGGACATCCGAAAGCTTTACGTCTTCAACAAGATCGATAAGGTGGAGGATTACCAGGATACCCTCCCGGGGGGACCGGATTGCATCTACATCTCTGCGAAAAAAGACATGAACCTGGATGTCCTGATGGAGAAGATCTCCGGGGAATTGTTCTCCGACCGGGTCATCGCCGAGCTCATGATCCCCTATGACAAAGGGCGGATCACCTCCTACCTCTGCGACAACTGCAAGGTCCTGAAAAGGGAGTATAAAAATGAGGGGACGTATTTCGAAGTCGAGCTGTCCGGGGAAGACTACGGAAGATTCCGTGAGTATTTGATTTAGGAGCTGGAAGCCAGGAGCAGGGAGCTGAGGGCTGCTTTCGGCGCATCAAAGAAATCTGTGATTTGCCGCAGGGGCATTAAGGAACGCCGGTCCACTGCGATTGGCGAGCGGGGAGCTAGGAGCTAGGAGCTGGAAGCAGGGAGCTGAGGGCTGCCTCTGGGCGAGCAATAGTTCCTCAGAGGAAAGGCGCTCGTAGATGTCCGATCATTCAAGGCGATCTAGCCCCGTATCAAGGCGCCGATTCCGGCGAGGAAGCTATTGTCGCCCCTCGCAGCCCGGAGTTTGCATTTCAATTACAACCAAGGAGCATACCATGTCCATACGCTATAAAACAGTATTACAGGAAGCCCAGGCCCAGATCGTCATCGAAAAGTCCAAATTCATCGGCTACATCAAGCCGGTGGAGACCCAGGAGGAGGCGGAAGCCTTCGTGACCTCCATCCGGGTGAAGCACCGGGATGCGACCCACAACGTTCCGGCCTACGTGCTGGGGGAAAAGTTCGAGATCCAGAAATACAGCGATGACGGAGAACCCTCCGGAACGGCAGGGGTGCCGGTGGTCCAGATGTTGGTAAAGGAAGGGATCACCAATGTGGTCATCGTCATGACCCGGTACTTCGGCGGGATCAAGCTGGGGACTGGCGGGTTGGTGCGGGCCTATACCGGCATCGCCAAGGAAGCCCTTCAGGCTGCCGGCGTGGCGGAAGTGAAGGATATGGCGGTAATGAAGGTCCGGATCCAGTATACTTTCCACGGGAAAGCGGAGAATGCGGCCGGCAAGGGACTCTTCACGATCCGAAACACAGAGTTTACAGATCAGGTCACCCTGGAGACGGTCTGTGACCCGGATCTGGTGGGCGAAATGAAGAAAACTTTCATGGAAATCACCGCCGGAACCGCCATTTTTTCGGAGGAACACATGGAGCTGGAGAAAGTTCCTGTATAAGAAGAAAAATTTAAAAAATGTGTTGACAAACATGGGTCTCTTTTGGTATATTAAATGAGCGGTCCAAAAGACGCTTGTACGTGGCCCTATGGTCAAGCGGTTAAGACACCGCCCTTTCACGGCGGTAACCCGGGTTCGAGTCCCGGTAGGGT
>CADBSL010000010.1 GCA_902797345.1 uncultured Eubacteriales bacterium | reverse complement strand
GTTTGTTTTTGATCAGTTGGATAGGATACATCCATCTATCAAATCTTTCATTTCCAAATAAAACTCTTCCGGCTGAACGACCCGATACCAGGACCATCCACTGTGCACCAGAGTCTGGTCTTCTCCCACATAAATCTCCATGAGTTCCGGCTTTTCATCGATGCCGATCCGGGTGATATTATAGGTTTTCAACTGCCGGTGATATCGAAGAGTCCTTCGCATCTCATAAGTCTGAAGCACTGTCTCCAATCGATCCTGTATTTCTTCATCCAGATATCCAACTGTATAGGCATTGGTATCCAGACCCGTTCCGTCTTCAGTGAGATAAACATCATTTCTATGAGAATACGGCGAACGGATCACGTTCACTGAATAAATGACACGATCCGCAGAAACCCCTTCCTTCAAAACCGGCTTCGGGGAAATCCATAGTCCTGCCAACATCAAAAAGACAGCCAATACAATGATCCCAATAATAATCCATTTCTTCATTCCGGGCCTTTTACGCAATTCCATTCTCTCACAATCCCTTCTCCGTTTTCAGTTTCTTCGTCCAAAATAGTTGGTGCCCACCACCGCCAGCAGGATGAGAACAGCACAGAGGACCTGCATCAGGCTCAGGGATTCCTTCAGGATCAGGACGCCGGCCATCAGGGTCACTACCGTGCCGATGCAGCTGGTAACGCTGGCCTTGACGGCTTCCAGGTGCTTCACTACATAAGAATTCATCAGAGTGGTGAGGCTGGTACAGCCGATGCCTAAATACAGCATGGCCCCCAGGAAGGCGGGCTCCTGCACCAATCCAAAGGTCTCTCCCAGGTTGCCGGAAACGACGCCCCACACCAGGATCACCACCGTGTAGATCAGGAACCCCACGCCGCAGGAGAGGAAACTCAGCTCCGCCGGGGAATAGTCGCTTCGGATCCAGCGGATAAAGACCACATTGGCAGCCATGGAGATGGCAGACAAAGCGATCAGGATCACGCCCCGAAGGTCCACGGATTCCACCCCACCGCTTCCGTAGGCGGAGATGAAGGCCGCTGCCAGGATGGCCACCAGCACGAAGAAGCGCTGGACCTTCGTGGGTTTTTCTTTGATGGTCAGCTCCGCCACCACCATGGTGATGGCCGGCTGAGCCGCCATGATGATCCCCGCTTCTACCGAGGAGGCATAGAGCATACCGAAAAACTGGAAGCCGAAGAAACCTGCGGAATACAGCAGGGCCGGTGCCAGCACCGGCAGCAGCTTTTTATTCTTCAGATCCACCTTCACCGCTCCCACTGCCATCAGGATCAGCACGAACAGGAAGGCGATGGAAAACCGATAAAACAGCGCCTGCAAGGGGGAGGCATACCCCAGGGAGATCTTGACAAAAAGAAAGGAAAGCCCCGTGGTCAGGGCCGCCAAAACAGCCACCGTATACACTTTTAATCCGGTACGTCGATCCATTCCAGTTCTCCTTTTCCTCCGGCGCAGGCGAAATAGATTCCGTCTTCCTGCCGGCAGCCTCTCATCCGGACCCCGCCGATCTCCTCCGCCGGGGCGCCATCTTTCACCGTCGGGATCTTCTGAAGTCCGAAGGCGATCCCCTTTCCGGTATATTTCGCAAAGGCTTCCTTCCGGCTCCAGAGGTCAAAAAACGCTTCTTCCTCCCGCCCGGAAAGCCAATCTCCTTCTTCTTTGGTAAAAAAACGGTCCACGATCCGCTGCCTGTTTCGCACCGTCGTCGCGATCTGGGCGTCGATCCCCAAAGGCTCCTCCGAGATCCCGCAATAAACCCACTCTCCTGTATGGGAAGCGGAGACCCACAGGCCTTCCCGGTCCGTCAGGGGCCGGCCTCTTTCGTCTTTATGTACTTCTATTATACACCCGGGAAAGCAAAGAGCCAAAGCCCTTTTCAGGTAATCCCGACTTTCCGCCGGCTTTTCTCCCCGGTGCTTAAAACGATAGATCCTCGTCATTTTCTTCTCCAAAAAACAGAAAGGCGGAGACCCTCCGCCTGTCATGCCGGTCAAGCCGGAAACTCATTTCTCTTCTTTCATCCGATCCAGGATCAACCGATAGCCGTCTGCCCCATATCCGAGACACTTGTTGATCCGGCTGATGGTGGCGGTGCTGGCGCCGGTGATCTTCTCGATCTCGCTGTAGGTCTTCTCTTCACTCAGCAGGTACGCTACCTGAAACCGCTGAGCCATGGAACGGATCTCTTTGATGGTGCACAGGTCTTCGAACAGCCGGTAGCACTCTTCCCGGTCCTCCAGCTTCAGGATCGCATCGAACAGCCGGTCCGTTTCATCATTTTTGAATCTCGTTTCATAAGCCATGGAGGTTCCATCCTTTCATCCTTTAACGCTTTAACGTCTGAAATTATTATACCTTTCATAATTAATAAAATCAACTGATATTTGGATGGGAAATCGTGAGCTGTTTGAAGACGAAACTCCGGGCTGCGGGGGGCGACAATAGCTTCCTCTCCGGAATCGGCGCCTTTAACGGGGCTGGATCGCCTTGAATGGACCGACTTCTACGAGCGCCTTTCGCTCCGAGTAACTATTGCTCGCCTATTGGCAGCCCTCATCTCCAATCTCATACAAAGCCATTGCTTTTACACACTTTTTCCTGTATAATATATCAATTGATGAATTTTTATTCATCTTCTTACACAGATAAATAATGCCATCAACATATAAGGAGTGTGAACATGAAGAAATTCAAGCGTATTTTAGTGGCGAACCGGGGCGAGATCGCGATCCGTGTCTTCCGGGCCTGCAAGGAAATGGGCATCCGTTCCGTTGCAGTCTACTCGGAAGAGGACAAGAATTCCCTGTTCCGGACCGTGGCGGACGAGTCCTACCAGATCGGAAAAGGCAAGACCCCTGTGGATGCGTACCTGAGCATCAACGAGATCATCAGCCTGGCCAAGGCCAAGGGCGTAGACGCCATCCACCCGGGCTACGGATTTTTAGCGGAAAACGCCGAATTCGCCAGAAAGTGTGAAGAAGAAGGCATCGTCTTCATCGGGCCTACCCACGAGATGATGAACGCCCTGGGGGACAAGATCCAGTCCAAGATCGTGGCCCACAATGCCGGCGTAGCCACCATCCCCGGCGGCAGCAAAGCCATCGAATCCGATGAAGAAGCCAGACAGGAAGCAAAGGAATGCGGATACCCCGTTATGCTGAAAGCCTCTGCCGGCGGCGGCGGACGGGGAATGAGAGTCGTCTATTCCGAAGAAGCCCTCATCGCGGAATACAACAGTGCCAAGAGCGAATCCAAAAAAGCCTTCGGCAGCGATGAGATCTTTATTGAAAAATATTTAGATAAACCCAAGCACATCGAAGTGCAGGTGCTGGGGGACAACTACGGCAACCTGGTGCACCTCTACGAAAGAGACTGCTCCATCCAGAGAAGACACCAGAAGGTCATCGAATTCGCACCGGCCCTGTGCCTGTCCGAAGAAAAGAGAAAGGCCATCTGCGAGGACGCGCTGAAGATCGCCGGAGCGGTGAACTACCGCAGCGCCGGGACCTGTGAATTCCTGCTGGATTCCGACGGGAACCACTATTTCATCGAAATGAACCCCCGTATCCAGGTAGAACACACCGTCACGGAAATGATCACCGGCATCGACATCGTCCAGTCCCAGATCCGGATCGCTCAGGGCTATGCCCTGGATTCCGAAGAAGTAGGCATCCCCTCTCAGGACAGCATAAAGACCAGCGGCTATGCGATCCAGTGCCGTGTCACCACGGAAGATCCGGCCAACAACTTCATGCCGGACACCGGGAAACTGGATGTATACCGGACCAGCTCCGGGTACGGGATTCGTCTGGACGGCGGCAACGGCTTTACCGGTTCCGTCATCACCCCGTATTATGACAGCCTCCTGGTAAAGGTGACTTCCCACTCCCGGTCCTTCGGAGATGCCATCAGCAAGTCCCGGAGAGCCCTGCGGGATACCAAGATCCAGGGTGTAAAGACCAACATCGGTTTCCTGCTGAATGTGCTGAACCACGAAGAATTCAAGAAGGGGACCTGCAACACCGACTTCATCGCAGACCACCCGGAACTGCTGAATATCTCCTCCAAGGGAGACAAAGAGCTGAAGGTGCTGAACTACATCGGCAATAAAGTGGTCAACGAATCCAGAGGCGTCAAGCCTCAGTTCGACGTGCCACGGGTACCGAAATTCGAGACCCCGAAGGAACCCCTTTACGGCACCAAACAGTATCTGGACGAACACGGCCCCAAGGGTCTGGCGGACTGGGTGCTGAAGCAGGACAAACTGCTCCTGACGGATACCACCATGCGGGACGCTCACCAGTCTCTGATGGCGACCCGTCTTCGTACCGTAGATATGACCAAGATCGCACCGGCCTACTCCGTGCTGGCGAAGGATCTCTTCTCCCTGGAAATGTGGGGCGGCGCCACCTTCGACGTGGCTTACCGGTTCCTGAAGGAATCTCCCTGGGAACGGCTGAAGCTGATCCGGGAAGCGGTGCCGAATGTGCTGATGCAGATGCTGATCCGGGGCGCCAACGCCGTCGGTTACAAGAACTATCCGGACAACGTGATCCGGGAATTCGTGAAGCAGTCTGCCGCCCACGGCATCGACGTCTTCCGTATCTTCGACTCCCTGAACTGGATCAAAGGCATGGAAGTAGCCATGGATGAAGTGCTGAACCAGAACATGGTCTGTGAAGCCTGCATCTGCTACACCGGCGATATCTTAGACGAAAAGCGGGATAAATATTCCCTGAAATACTATGTGAACAAGGCGAAGGAACTGGAAGAAAGAGGCGCTCACATCTTAGGCATCAAAGACATGTCCGCCCTGCTGAAACCGATGGCGGCGGAGAAACTGATCAAAGCCCTGAAGAATGAGCTGACCATTCCGATCCACCTCCACACCCACGACACCACCGGCAACGGTGTGGCAGCCATCCTGATGGCGGCTCATGCGGGCGTGGACATCGCGGACACCGCCTTCAACAGCATGTCCGGCCTCACCAGCCAGCCGGCCCTGAACTCCGTCGTCTCCGCTCTGGAAAACACCGAGAGAGATACCGGACTGCCGGTGGACGATCTGCAGAAGATCTCCGACTACTGGACTGCTGTACGGCCGGTCTACGCACAGTTCGAATCCGGTCTGAAGACCAGTACCGCGGAAATCTATAAATATGAGATCCCCGGCGGCCAGTACTCCAACCTGAAGCCTCAGGTAGACAGCTTCGGTCTGGGACACAAATTCGAAGAAGTCAAGGCCATGTACAAGACCGTCAACGAAATGCTGGG
>CADBSL010000009.1 GCA_902797345.1 uncultured Eubacteriales bacterium | reverse complement strand
GGCCCGACGGATCTTCCCTGGGCGATCCAGGTGGACGGACAGATGGTGCATCCCACCTTCCTGTATGAATCCATCTGGTGTTTTCTTTTGTTTATATTTTTAATAAAAATATCAAAAAACAGAAGATTTAGTGGTCAGATTTTCTGTCTCTACGGCATCTTGTATTCGATAGAACGGTTTTTCGTAGAGGGCCTGAGAACCGACAGCCTCACGTTTTTCGGCCTTAGGACCGCTCAGCTTGTGAGTGTGGGTATTATTGTGGGTTGTTTGTTGATTTATTGTGTAAAAAAAAGAAATTCCGGTGGAAAAAGCGTTGAAAAGTCGGATAATTTGGTGTAATATTTATGTGTATAAGTTGGAGTTTTTGTAATGGAATTTAAACACACTTCCGTGCTTCTCCGCCCAACGGTGGAGGGGCTGAATGTCAGACCGGACGGGATCTATGTGGACGGGACCCTGGGAGGCGGCGGTCATGCGTCGTTCCTATGTGGAAAACTCTCCCTGGAAGGCACCCTGATCGGTATCGACCGTGACCGGGATGCCCTGGCAGCGGCGGAGGAAGTCCTGCGGGACTACCCCTGTCGGAAGATCTTCGTTCAGAGCAACTATTCGGATATCAAACGGATCCTGGATGAACTGGAAATCGACGGCATCCACGGCGCCATGCTGGACCTGGGGGTCTCCTCTTTCCAGCTGGACAACCCGGAACGGGGCTTTTCCTACATGCAGGATGCACCTCTGGATATGCGGATGGACCAGACGTCAGGTTTTACCGCGGAGGACGTGGTGAACGACTATTCCAAAGAAGAGCTTCGGCGGATCATCAAGGAATACGGAGAAGAAAGATGGGCGGCCAGGATCGCGGAGTTTATTGTCCGCGAACGTACCAGAGAAAGAATTACCACTACCGGCCGACTCGTTGACATTATAAAAGCCGCTGTGCCGTCTGCAGCAAGACGGGACGGCCCGCATCCCGCCAAACGTACTTTTCAGGCCATACGGATCGAGGTCAATGATGAACTGGGCCAGCTTCGGAAAGCCGCGTCGGATTTCATCGACGTGCTGCTGCCGGGAGGGCGCCTCTCCATCATCACGTTCCACTCTTTGGAGGACCGGATCGTGAAGGAGACCTTTGCCAGGGAGTCCAATCCCTGCACCTGCCCGCCGGGACTGCCGGTGTGTGCCTGCGGAAAGACGCCCCGGATACGGAGGATCACCACAAAACCCCTGACGGCTGATCAGGAGGAACTGGAGAACAATCCCCGGGCCAGAAGTGCGAAACTCAGGATCGCGGAAAAACTGTAGATCGGTTAAGGAGTAAGCAATGGAAAACAGAAGGTCTGTGGATCAGAAGCAGAGCTCCCGGCTGAACAAGGCACTGGAAGCTGATAGAGAGGAAGCAAGAAAAAACCGTGCCCGCCGCCGGATCCGGAATCACAACCGTAAGATCATGTTCAAGTCCCTCTTCCTGGCAGCGATCGTGCTGGTGGTGGGGTTGGCTTTTATTGCTTATGGCAGTCAGATGAACTACCGGATCAATGAAACCGAGGCGAAGATCGCCAAACTGGAGAATGAGATCGAGGACCTCAACCTGGAGATCGCAGCGAATTCCTCTCCGGAAATCATCGAAAAAAAGGCAATGGATGAACTGGGAATGGAATACCCGAATGCTTCCCAGTATATTTATCTGGACCGGGCCTCCAAGGACGATGTTCAAACCGCCAAGACCGATTGACGAAGGTTGGCGGGACAATCGAACATGTTTACATATGCAAGGAAATCCGGATAGGTTAATGGATTTGATGGTACTAATGATGATCACTTATCTTGATTAACCGGCCGGTTTTTTGCGTTAAGGGAGTGTATCATGAAAGATTCTGTGAAATCGAACTATAAAAGAAGAGTGATCATACTTTTCACCATCTGGTGCTGCGTGCTGCTGGCACTGGGGATCCGCCTGGGGTGGATCATGCTGGTGGATGGCGAAGAGTATTCCAATCGGGCGGTGGCGCAGCAGACCAAGGACACCCAGCTGGCTGCCAACCGTGGTTATATTTATGACCGGAATATGAAGGAGCTGGCGGTCAATGCGCCCACCTATACGGTGTGGGTGTGGCCGTCGGAACTGAAGGAAAAGGGCGGCAGCCCCGGCAAGATGGCCAACCTGATCGCATCGACGATCAACGGGGACCCCATTGAGATCGCAAAATCCTTCAAAAAGAAATCTTCCGTCGTAAAAGTGGCAAGAAATCTGGATGCCAAGCAGGCGGAAAAGATCCGGGAATACATCAAGGATGGCAGGCTCCCGGGGATCTCCATCGATGAGAGCACCCGGCGGTATTATCCTTACGGGGATTTTGCCTCCTGCGTCATCGGCCACATCAACGACGAGGGCACCGGGGTGTGCGGGCTGGAGCTGGCCTACAACACCTATCTCAGCGGGACCCCGGGACGGGTCATCCGTAACACCGACTCCTCCGGCCGACCGCTGTTCAACGGGACAGAGCGGTATTACGAGTCGGAAAACGGTTTGAATCTGGTGCTGACCATCGACGAAGTCCTCCAGCACTACCTGGACACCACATTGGAGACTGCCTACAAGGAAACGGATTCTAATGCGGTCATGGGGATCTCCATGGACATCAATACGGGTGAGATCCTGGCGATGGGCTATTACCCCAGTTATGACCTCAACGACCCTCGGACACCGGTGGAAGAAAAGGAACAGGAAGCATATGACGAACTGGAAACGGACGAAGAACGGGTCCAGTACTGGAATAAAATGTGGCGGAATTTCATGGTCAGCGATACCTATGAGCCCGGGTCCACCTTCAAGGTGATCACCGCGGCCATCGCCCTGGAAGAGGGGCTGACCAATGTGGATGAAAGCTTTTTCTGCAGCGGCGCTTACCAGTTATACACGGACACCTTTACCTGCCGGTACCACGGAGCGCAGACCCTGACGCAGGCCTTGATGAATTCCTGCAACATCGTTGCGATCACTCTGGGGCTTCGGATCGGTGCCCAAAAGTATTTTGACTATATGGATTCCATGGGGTTCACCTCCACCACCGGGATCGACCTTCCCAGTGAGACCTCATCCATCATGTACAATCCGGAAAAGATGGTGCCCGGCGAGTTGGCGACCATGACCTATGGTCAGGGCATCGCGGTCACCCCGATCCAGCTGATCACCGGCGTCGCTTCCGTCGCCAACGGCGGGAACCTGATGTATCCCCACGTCGTCAAGGAGATCCAGGACGACAATGGAGAGGTGATCTATAAAAACGAAACGAAAGTGGTCCGGAAAGTCTTCTCGGAGGAGACTTCCAAAGAAGTATGCAAGATGATGCAGGCTGTTGTGGATGGAGGGACCGGTAAGCTGGGCTACATCCCCGGCTACAAGATCGGCGGCAAGACCGGTACGGCGGATGCAGTCGTAGACGGTCATTACGCAGCCGGCAAGGTATTTGCGTCCTTCGTGGCCATCGCACCGTCGGACGATCCCCAGATCATCACCTTGATGATCGCTGACAATCCGAAGGGAGCCCACGCCGCCGGTACCGTTATCGTGCCGTATGTGAGAGATTTTCTCGAGGATGCGCTGACCTACCTTCAGGTCGAACCTCATTACACCGATGCGGAAAAGCAGGAGATCCAGACCAGCTCCGTCACCGTCGCAGACGTGACCGGCCACACCGTATCGGAAGCAAAACAGATCATTCAGGGACAGAATCTCAAACCGGTCGTCACGCCGGATAACAACTCCGACACCTCTTTAGAGGTCGTGGACCAGTATCCAAAGGCCGGCGACAAGGCGAAGGGCGGTTCCTATGTATATATTTATACCGAATAACTAAAACAAGTATTACAGACTGGATAAATACTGGGAGGTAACGTTTTGATTATTAAAGATTTGCTGAAAGGTCTCCACGTGGAAACCACCGTGGACGAGAATCTGGATATCAAAGGGGTCGCCTACGACTCAAGGCGGGTGAAAGAGGGAGACATCTTCGTCTGCATCAAAGGCTTTGCGTCAGACGGTCATAAATACATCAAAAGCGCTGCGGAAAACGGCGCAGCCTGTGCCCTGGTCCAGGCGGGGGAAACCTATGAAGAGGGGATCCTGCCGCTGGTCATCTGTGAAAGCACCCGGGTCGCTCTGGGGAAAGTGTCCGCCACCTTCTTCGGTCACCCGGAGAAGCAGCTGGACCTGTTCGCTGTGACCGGGACCAACGGAAAGACCACCACGACCTATATGCTGGAGGGGATCCTGGAAAAAGTCGGGAAATCCTGCGGCGTGATCGGGACCATTTCCTATAAAGCCGGGAAGACCATCCGGGATGCCAGCAACACTACGCCGGAATCCTACGAGATCTTCCGGATGTTCCGGGAAATGGTGGACGGCGGCAACAAAGCCTGTGCCATGGAAGTGTCCTCCCATGCACTGGCCATGGACCGGGTGGCCAACATCGAGTTCGGCTATGCGATCTTTACCAACCTGACGGAAGATCACCTGGACTTCCACAAGGATTTCGAGGACTATTATCAGGCCAAAAAGAAGCTGTTCTACCAGACCTGGGGCGGCAGCTTCATCAACATCGACGATGAATACGGTGCCCGTCTCTTCCGGGAGCTGAAGGAGGACCGGATCAAGGTCTTCTCCTGTTCCGCAAAGGATCCGGAGGCGGACTTCTACGCGGAAGTCCTGCAGAAAGCGGACACCTTCTCCGATATCAAGATCCACCGGAACGGCAAGGAACTGGCCCAGTACCGGATCCATATCCCGGGACAGTTCTCCGTCTACAATTCTCTGGGAGCCTTTGCGGCTGCCGTCACCAGCGGCATCGACCCGAAGATCGCAGCGGAGGGCCTGGACGGGATCACCGGTGTGCCGGGACGTTTCGAACTGGTGAAAAACGACAAAGACGTGGTGGCGATCGTGGACTATGCCCACACACCGGATGCACTGATCAAGGTGCTGGATACCGCCAATGAATTCAAGAAAGGCCGCCTCATCTGCGTCTTTGGGTGCGGCGGAGACAGAGACCGGGCAAAACGGCCGATGATGGGACAGGCTGCCGGCGAGCGCAGCGAGATCTGCATCGTCACCAGCGACAATCCCCGGACGGAAGATCCTCAGGCGATCCTAGAGGACATCATCCCCGGCATCGAACCCACCGGCTGTACCTATGAAGTTATCGCAGACCGTCGGGAAGCCATTTACCGGGCTATCGAAATCTATCAGCCCGGCGATGTGATCCTGGTAGCCGGGAAGGGCCACGAAGATTACCAGATCATCGGGACCACCAAACATCATTTTGACGATAAAGAAGTTATTTCTGAGGCATTACAGGGCAAATAGCCCGGGGAGCGCACAATGAAATCAACGACAGTGAAAGAGTTTGCCCTTCTGACAGGGGGACAGCTGCTCCAGGGAGACCCGGACCAGATGGTGGACGGCGTTTCCACAGATACCCGAAAGCTCGGGGAGGGAGATGCTTTCTTCGCCCTGGTGGGAGAACGGGACGGCCATGATTTTCTGGACAATGCCCGGAAGGCTGGGTGCCGGACCGTAGTGGTCTCCAAAGAAGTGGATCTGCCGGAAGATACGGCAGTGATCCGGGTGGAGGATACGCTGAAAGGGCTGCAGACTCTGGCAAAGAATTACCTGAAGCAGTTTCCGGACCTGAAAAAGGTGGGGGTCACCGGCAGCACCGGAAAGACGTCCACAAAGGAGCTTTTATACTGGAGCTTATGCGGGCAATTTAAGACCGCCCGGAACATGCTGAATTTCAATAACCACATCGGGATGCCCCTGACGGCTCTTTCCGTGGAGGAGATCCACCAGGCCGCCATTTTCGAGATGGGCATGGGGAATTTCGGTGAGGTGGATCTGTTGGCGGACATCGCCCGCCCGCAGATGGGGATCATCACGAACATCGGGGTGTCCCACATCTCCGATCTGGGCAGCCGGGAGAACATCCTGAAGGCCAAGATGGAGATCACCAACTATTTTGATGAGAACTCCGTGCTTGTGGTGAACATCGACAATGATCTGTTGTCGAAGGAAAACTGGGAGAACAAAAAATACAGAGTCGTGAAGGTGGGAAAATCCCCGGAAAGCGACTATCTTATCCGGGACATCCAGGACCATGGTGAATCGGGCGTTACCCTGACGCTGGCCTTTGACGGCAGCGATCACGTCTTCAACATCCCGATCCCCGGTGTCCACAACGGATACAACGGCGCGCTGGCAGTGGCGGCGGCCGTGGAAATGGGCGTGGATCCCGCCACCGTCGCGAAGACCATCGCGAAGTGTGAACACACGGATCAGCGGTTGGTGATCACGACTTCCCCGGCGGGAGTCAAGGTCATCGACGACTCCTACAATGCCAGCCCGGATTCCATGCAGGCCGGCATCGACGTGCTGATGCGGGCGGAAGGAAAGCGGAAGGTGGTCATCCTGGCGGATATGCTGGGAATGGGGCCGGAAACGGAAAAATACCACCGTCAGGTTGGCGATTATGCCGGCGATAAAGGCGTCGGACTGGTGCTGACGGCGGGGAAGGATGCCGCTTATATCGCCGATAGCGCGGCGAAAAAACTGGGAGAGGAAAATGTCCGTCATTTTGCCTCCCGGGATGAACTGATCGAACATCTGAACGAATTGATCCGGCCGGGAGATGTGGTGCTGGTGAAAGCCTCTCACGCTTTGGGACTGGAAAAAGTCGTAGAATATTTACTGAAAGACAGGAGCTGAGAATACAATGCCAGAAATAAGTTATAGCCCGATGATCATTTCTCTTGCAGTGGCCTTTGTGTTGACGGTGGGCCTGGGATTCCCGGCCATTCCGCTGCTCCGCAGGCTGAAAGCCGGACAGAGCATCCGCGAAGATGGACCGGCAGAACATTTAAAAAAAGCCGGTACGCCGACGATGGGAGGCCTGTTCATCATCGCTGCAGTTGTGATCACGGCGCTGATCGTTGGCGGCCCCAGCCGTCAGATGTTTATATTGATCTTCGCGATCGTTGGATTCGGTGCGGTAGGCTTCCTCGATGACTTTATCAAAGTCGTCCTGAAGCGGAACCTGGGACTGAAGGAAAAACCGAAGATGCTGCTGCTGATCCTATTTGGTTTTCTCCTGGCTGTCGCACAATTGAAGTTCGGCGGAACGGGAACGAATATTTTCATCCCCTTCGTCAACGCGGATGTGGATTTCGGGATCTTCTATATCCCCTTTATCGTATTCGTCGTGGCAGCCATGACCAATGCGGTGAATTTCACGGATGGAGTGGACGGACTGGCTTCCGGGGTAACTCTTCCGGTGGCGCTGTTCCTGGCGCTGACTTCCATTGGAAGCGGATTCGGCACCGCAGGCATCTTCGCCGGTGCGGTAGCCGGGGCCTGTGCCGGATTCCTGGTGCACAACCACAAACCCGCAAAAGTCTTTATGGGTGATACCGGATCCCTGGCGTTGGGGGGAGCTATCACTGCCGTGGCGGTCATGTCCAATACCACGATGATGCTGCCGATCATCGGCTTCGTCTATGTGGCGGAAGTCTGCTCGGTGATCATCCAGGTCTTCGTATTCCGGAGGACCGGGAAAAGAGTATTTAAGATGAGTCCTCTCCACCACCACTTCGAATTATCCGGGTGGAGTGAGGTAAAGGTGACCCTGGTGTTCACGCTGGCTTCGGTACTGCTGTGCATCCTGGGTGCTTTGATCATGAGATAACAGATTGGAGAGAAAAAGCAAATGGAGTTGAGTGAAAAACGAGTCCTGGTGGCCGGAATGGGGAAAAGCGGACTTGCTTCCCTTCGGATCCTGAAGGAAGAAGGCGCCAGGGTATTCGTCTATGATAAAATGCCGGAGAAACTGTCCGGAGAAGTGAAGAAAGAAGCCGAAGAAAAGGCAGAAGGGTGTTACTGGGGAGATCTCCCGGAGGAAGACCGGAGTTTTGATTACATGGTCATCAGCCCCGGGGTGCCTCTTTCAGAGGACATTGCCCAGTATGGGAAAGATCACTGCAGTGAAGTGATCGGCGAGCTGGAGTTGGCCTACCGTTTGTCCCGGGGGCAGTTTATCGCCATCACCGGCACCAACGGAAAAACCACCACTACTTCTCTGGTGGGTGAGATCCTGCAGAAAGCCGGCAGAAAGACCTCTGTGGTGGGGAACATCGGAGATCCGGTGGTATACGCCGCGGAAGGTTCCGAAGAGGATTCCTGGTTTGTGGCGGAAGTATCCAGTTTCCAGCTGGAAACCGTGAAGGAGTTCCACCCGGTGGTTTCAGCTCTCCTGAATCTGACGCCGGACCATTTGAACCGGCACGGGACCATGGAAGAGTACGGCCGTTGCAAGGCCAATGTCTATTTGAATCAGACCAAAGAGGATTTCTTTGTGGTCAACCGGGACAACAAAGAGGGCTTTGAACTGGCGGAGAACTGCCCGGCCAATGTGATCCCCTTTTCCCGTCTGGAGGAACTGGAACAGGGATGTTTCGTGAAGGACGGAAAAATCGTGATCCGAAATCTGCAGCAGGAGGAGATCGAGATCTGCCTGCTGGAGGATATCGGGATCCCCGGAGCCCACAACGTGGAAAACGTATTGGCGGCTGCGGCTATCAGCTATTATGCCGGAGTGGATCCGGCGGCGATTGCCCGGGGGATCCGGGAGTTTGAAGGTGTGGAGCACCGGATCGAATTCGTGGATGAGATCCGCGGAGTCCGGTACTACAACGATTCCAAGGGAACGAATACAGACGCCTCCCGGAAAGCGCTGGAAGCGCTGAAAGAGAACATCATTCTCATCGCCGGGGGATATGATAAAAAAGAAAACATGCTGCCCTTTGCCAGAGATCTGGAGGGGAAGGTCAAACACCTGCTGTTGATGGGTGTGACGGCCGGGACCATCGCGGATGCCTGTGAGGAAGCCGGCTTCCACGATTATTCCTTCTGCAAAGACCTGGAAGAGTGCATGGACAGAGCCTATGAAATGGCAGAGACCGGAGACATCGTTCTTCTGTCACCGGCCTGTGCCAGCTGGGATATGTACCCCAGCTACGAAGTCCGGGGCCGGCACTTCAAAGAACTGGCCGCCCGGCTGAAGACGAGGTAAGCTTTTCGAGGAGGAAAAATAATGTCAGACCGGAACAGAGGCGACTTTATTTTGATTTTCACTGTTGCGGTATTGGTGATCGCGGGTGTCATCATGGTGTTCAGCGCCAGTTACTACACCGCCCTCAATACCCAGGGTGATCCTTATTACTATCTAAAACGAGATATCATCTGGGCGCTTCTGGGGTCTGCTCTGATGTTTGTGGCCAGCAAAGTTTCCTATAAAACCTATGCCCATTGGTCTACGATGATCCTGGGGGTGGCCATCGTGCTGCTGTTGTTGGTATTCACTCCCTTTGGGGTCTCCATCAACGGAGCGCAGCGGTGGATCGGCGTCGGGGGCTTTACGATCATGCCGGGGGAACTGGCAAAACCGGCAGTGGCGATCTTTACTGCGAAATTCATCAGCGCTGATCCGGAACGGATCAAGTCCTTCAAGAACGGAGTCCTTCCGCTGTTGGTAGTTATGGGTCTGGTGGCGGCGCTGATTTTGAAACAGCCTAATATGAGTACGGCCGTAACGGTGGCCGGCATCATGATCTGTGTCATGATGGTGGGCGGGATGAAGATCCCGCACCTGGCCGTATTGTTGGGGGGCGGTGTCGGAGCCGGCGGACTGCTGATGGCCATCGAGCCTTACCGGTGGAAGCGGTTCATCAGCTTCCTGGATCCCTTTAAGGATGCCCAGGGAGCCGGGTTCCAGGTAGTCCAGTCCCTGCTGGCGCTGGGCTCCGGAGGTATTTTCGGCGTGGGTATCGGTAAAAGCATCCAGAAAACGCTGTACCTGCCGGAACCGATGAATGACTTCATCTTCGCCATCATCGGCGAGGAAACAGGATATCTTGGATGCATGTTCTTCATTTTCCTGTACACGATCTTCGTGTGGAGGGGCATCCACATCGCCATCAAAGCCAAGGACCTTTTCGGCACACTGCTGGCGGCGGGGCTGACCTCTATGGTAGCCATCCAGGCGGTCCTGAACATCGCGGTCGTCACATCGTCCATGATGCCGACCGGTGTGGCGCTTCCCTTTGTCAGCTGGGGCGGGAATTCCCTGGCGATCTCCATGGGCTGTGCCGGGATCCTGGTCAACATTTCGAAGAATTCACTCAGATACTGAGATTGAGATAGAGGGGGAATAACCAGTGAAAATCATATTGTCCTGCGGTGGTACGGGGGGACACATCTACCCGGCACTGGCCATCGCGGATGAGATCCGGGAGCATCACCCGGAAGCGCAGATCCTGTTCATCGGGACCCACCGGGCAATGGAAAATGAGATCATCCCGGCCCACGGGTACGATATCATGAACATTGCTGCCAGCGGGTTCCACCGCAGAGAGATCTGGAAAAATGTCAAAACCCTGAAGGATGCCCTGGAAGGGTCTTCCCAGGCGAAAAAAATCATCCGGGAATTCGGACCGGATCTGGTGATCGGTACCGGCGGTTATGTTTGCGGCCCGGTGCTGCGGATGGCCCACAAGCTGGGGGTCCCCACTGCGATCCACGAACAGAATGCGTTCCCGGGGATGACCAATAAAATGCTGTCCAAATATGTGGACAAGGTGTTCCTGAGCTTTGAGGAAGCCAAAAAGTATTTTGACCGGGAAGAGGGGATGATCCTCACCGGGAACCCCCTTCGGAAGGGGTTCGTGGTCAATGACCGGGACGAAATGCGGCAGAAACTGGGGTTGGACCCATCCCGTCTGACGGTGCTTTGCTTTGGCGGGAGCCTGGGAGCCATGAAGATCAACGAACTGATGCTCCACATCATCGGGACGCTGAACGGTGCGGATGACGTGCAGATCCTGTTCGTTACCGGGAAACGGTTTTACAGTGAGATCCAGTCCCGGCTTCAGGACCAGGTGGGAGAACTGAAGGACAACGTCCAGGTGTTTGAATATCTGGAGAACATGCCGGAATACATGGCTGCTTCCGATGTGATCATCAGCCGGGCCGGGGCCCTGACTCTCTCGGAGATCACGGCCTGCGGCAAGGCGGCGATTTTGATCCCGGCACCCAACGTGACGGAGAATCACCAATATCACAACGCCAGAGCCCTGGCGGATCAGGGGGCGGCAGTGCTGATCGAGGAAAAAGATCTGACGGATGAGGCCGTCCTGTCGGTGATCGGCCGGTTCCGGAAGGAGCCGGAGGCGCTTCAGGAGATGGAGCAGAAAAGCCGAGAGCTGGCGCTGACGGATGCAGCAGAAAAGATTTACGGGGAACTGAAGGAATATCTGGTCCCTGAGCAGTAATATAGGACAAAGGCAGACGAAAATGAATATCGAAGAAAAAGACATCTTTGAAAACAAAGATAATACGGAACAAGAGAACAGCGATATCCGGGGTCTGTTTGGAGAAGATCCGATGATGGAAGGGAATCTGCCCGATGGATCGTCGGAGGAGGAATCGCCGGAAGAACCGACGGAAGAGGAAGCTTCTGAGGAGCCGGTATCCCATGATCACTTTTTTGAGGATCTGCGGAGAGCCCGGGAAAAGGCCGGCGACAGCGGGGAGGAGGATTATTTCTTCGACCCGAAGAAGGCGGCCCGGGACGCTGCAGCTGCTGCGGCAGCCGCGGCGGCCGCAGCAGCTGCGAAAAAGGCAGAAGAGGAAGAAAAGAAGAAGGCAGCCCTGAAAGAGGAATACGAGAAGGAGTGGAAGGCTTCACCCGTGCCTTCTCAGGAGCCGGATGAGGAACTGGCCCTGAAGATCCGGCGGCGGCGGTCCCGCAGGAGCCGGAAAAAGTTCCTGCGGCGGACGATCCTGTTGCTCCTGGCGCTGGCGGTGCTGGTGGTGGGATGCCTGCTGTTCATCGACAAGCAGGGCCTGGTGGATATCAAGAAAATCACCGTGGAAGGGAATGCCCACTACACCGCGGAAGAGATCATCAAAACCTCCGGCATCCACAAAAAAGAGGGCCTCATCACCCTGAGGACCGGAAAGGCCCGGAGCAAGCTGATGGAAATGCCCTATGTGAAATCTGCAAAGATCTCCAGGAAATTCCCCCACACGGCAAAGATCACCGTGGCGGAACGGATCCCGGTCTTTGCGGTACAGGCAGGTGGATTCTTCCTCATCGTGGATGATGAGAACCGGATACTGGAGAAGGTCAATGACGCCGGCGGCGTGATGATCGTGGAAGGGTATTTACCCACCAGCACAGAACCCGGAGAGGAGTTCGTGCCGGAAAAATCCACCGGACTGAAAAACCTGCTGACTCTGGCAGAGGATGTCCAGGAACAGGGAATGGGCGTCTACAAGGTATCCTACCTCAACGGAGTGACGCGGGTGTATCTGACGAAGTACATCGTCTGTGAAGGCAAGTTTGAGAATATCAACGCCAATGTGGCGGAACTGGGCGAGATCATGAGCTCCCTGAGGGACCAGGAAATCGAACGGGCCACCATTTACATCGGCGACAATGGATATATTTCCTTCTCACCGAAAATCTGATTAAGTGATCATAGTAGGAGCACCACCGGTGTATCTGCTGACCGTTTTGCTCCCGGAGACAACTGTACCCGGGGACAGGTGGTGACCTTCCTGTACCGGGCTCTTGAAAAGAAGAGAATATCAAAAAAGAAAATCGGCGAAGCCTTTCGGTTTCGCCGATTTATTATTGGTCGGAGTGACGGGATTCGAACCCACGACCCCTTGACCCCCAGTCAAGTACGCTACCAAGCTGCGCCACACTCCGTGACCTTTAACTACTACATTGTACACAGGTTCCGAAAAATATTCAACCCTTTTTTGAAAAAAACTGCAGACTGCCGGCAGATACCGAATGAATATTATCATATTGTTTTTCCGTGAGATTCGGAGTACAATCAAGAAAAACGAAGAACAAGAGAGAACAGGAAAAGGTGAGCGGAATGAAACAGTATGCAAGTATTTTCAACGATGTGCTGGGCCCGGTGATGAGCGGCCCATCCAGCTCGCACACGGCGGCTTCGGTGAGGATCGGGAAACTGATGTCCGAAATGCTGCCGGGAAAACTGACCAGGCTGCGGGCAGAATTCGATGAAAAAGGTGCTGTCGCTCCCTGTTATCATTCCCAATGGGTGGATGCCGGACTGGCAGCCGGGATCCTGGGGATGATGCCGGAGGATGAGCGGCTGTCCGAGGCTTTGGATCTTTTGAAAAAACAGGGAACGGAATTGGAGATCGTGGTGTCCTCCTTCCCCAACAACCACCCCAATACCTACAAGCTGACCGTGGAGAACGATGAAGGGGAGTCCATCTTCGTGAAGGCCCTGTCCGTAGGAGGAGGAATGATCGAACTGGTGGAAGTGGAAGGGTTTAAAGTCTCCATTTCCGGCGGGTTTTATGAAACGATCCTGTTCACCCGGTGCAGTTCCGATCCCGTCAGCCTGATCCAGGCAGGAGAGCTGGGCAGTATGATCCACTTGAAGCATCAGATCGATATCCAGTTCGATGAGGACCGTAAAATCGGGTTTTATGTGATCCGGACCGAAGAGGCCCTAGACCCGGAAACAATGGAGGACCTTCAGGCCATGCCTGTAGTGCAGCGGGCCATTTTTCTGGAACCGGTGCTGCCGGTCACGTCCCAGCTGGAACCCTCGGTACCCTTCCTGACGGCGGAGGAGCTCCTGGCGCAGGCAGAAGAAACAGGCCGGGAAATGTGGGAAATGGGTGTCTGGTATGAGAGTGTCCGGGGAGGGATGACGGAAGAGGAGACCATGGAAAAGATGTGGGCTCTGTCGGATGCGATGCAGGCGTCTCTGGCGAACGGCCTTTCCGGAACGGAATACGAAAAGCGGATCCTGGGGTGCCAGTCCAGGTATCTGACAGACCCGCAGCGGCGGATGCGGCTGGTACCGGACGATTTGATGAATGAGATCATCAAAAGCGTTTCCGCCCTGATGGAGGTCAAGAGTTCTATGGGGATGTTCGTGGCAGCCCCGACGGCAGGTTCCTGCGGCTGCGTCACCGGGACGATCCTGGGAGTGGCGAACCACCTGAAAATGAAGCAGGAACAGATCGTCAAAGCCCTGTTTGCCGCCGGGATCGTTGGGATCTTCCTGGCGGAGCGCGCCACCTTTGCGGCGGAAGTGGCCGGATGTCAGGCAGAATGCGGGAGCGGATCCGGCATGGTGGCGGCCGGCCTGGTCCAGCTGATGGACGGGACGCCGAAGGAAGCCTGTGCAGCCGCCTCCATGGCCCTGCAGAATGTGTTCGGTATGACCTGCGACCCGGTGGGGATGGCGGTGGAAGTGCCCTGTCTGGGTAAGAATATATTGAGCGGTGTCAACGGACTGACCTCCGCCAATATGGCTCTGGCAGGCTTTGACCCGGTGATCCCCCTGGATGAGACGGTGGATTCCTTTAATGAGGTGGGACGGATGATCCCCCGGGAACTGCGGTGCACCGGACTGGCGGGCATCACCACCACCCCTTCCGCCCGGGAAGCGGCGAAGAAGCTGGAGTGAGACTGGAGACTTAAGACTTAAGTCTGGAGGCAAAAGAAAAGATCCTGAGGGCAATTCCTCAGGATCTTTTGTTGTGCTTATCATTACCTGTCTTAAGACTCAAGACTCAAGACTTTAGACTCTTACTCCAGCGCTCCGGCGGCTTCCAATGCCTTCATCGCCGCGTCGTTGTCCGGTACACGGAAGACGATGTTGGCCTTGCCTTCTTCCTTGGAGAAGAACGCGTAGCAGTAATCAAAGCTGATCTTCGCATCGTTCAGCGCAGAGAGGGCTTTTCTCATGGCGCCGGGTCTGTCCGGGATCACCACGGACAGGACCTCCGTGATCCGGCAGGAGTGGCCGTCCTTCTGCAGCAGCTCCACGGCCTTTTCCGGCTGATCCACGATCATTCTCAGGATCCCGTAGTCCTCGGTGTCCGCGATGGACAGAGCCTGCAGGTCGATGTTGTTTTCTCCCAGGACCTGGATGTAGTCCAGGAGCTGGCCCGGTTTATTCTCTAAATAAGCAGAAATCTGTTTCTGGATCATGGTTCTTACCTCCTCTGTTCCACATTATCAATACAACTTCCGTTTGTCAATGACGCGGACGGCTTTGCCTTCGCTGCGCTGGATGGACTTGGGTTCCACCAGCCGCACCTTCGCCACGATGCCCAGCATGGACTTCAGGGAAGAAACGATCTCCTTCTCTCTCTTGGAGATGGCGGCGATGGTATCGCCGAAGAGCTCTTCCGGCATTTCCACTAATACGTCGAAGGTGTCGCTGCTGCCTACCCGGTCTACGATGATCTGGTAGTTCGGTGTGAGGCCTTCATTCAGCAGCACCGTCTCGATCTGGGACGGGAAGACATTGACGCCTTTGATGATGAGCATATCGTCGGAACGGCCCATAGGCTTGCTCATCCGGATGTGTGTTCGGCCGCAGGCACAGGTTTCAGGATTCAGCACGCAGATATCCTTGGTGCGGTAACGGATCAGCGGGAAGGCTTCCTTATCCAGGGAGGTGAACACCAGCTCGCCCTTGGAACCCGGGGGCAGGACTTCGCCGGTCTTTGGATCGATGGTCTCCACGTAGAAGTGATCCTCCTGCACGTGCATCCCGGACTGTTCCTGGCACTCGAAGGCCACACCGGGGCCGCTGATCTCCGTGAGTCCGTAAATATCGTATGCTTTCATCTGCAGCTTATCTTCAATATCCCGTCTCATCTCTTCCGTCCAGGCTTCTGCGCCGAAGATGCCGGCCCGCAGGCTCAGCTTATCCCGGATGCCCCGCTCGATGGCGGATTCTCCCAGGAAGGAGGCATAGGAAGGGGTGCAGCACAGCACCGTCACGCCCATGTCTTCCATGAACTGGAGTTGGCGGTCGGTGTTGCCGGAGGACATGGGAACCGTCATGGCTCCCAGCTTGTGGGCTCCGTCGTTCAGCCCGGCGCCGCCGGTAAAGAGCCCGTAGCCGTAGCTGACCTGCACCACGTCATCTTCACTGCCGCCGGTGGCGACGATGGCCCGGGCGGTGCAGTCGGCCCACAGATCCAGGTCGTGCTGGGTATAGAAGGCGACGACCCGCTTCCCGGTGGTACCGGAGGTGGAGTGGATCCGGACCACGTCCTGCTTCGGTACAGCCAGCAGTCCTTCCGGATAGGCTTCTCTTAAATCGTCCTTGGTCAGGAAAGGCAGTTTCGAAATATCGGAAATGCTTCTGATCTCTTCCGGCTTGACGCCTGCCGCATCCACTTTGGCGCGGTAATAGGGGACGTTCTCGTAGACCCGGTGGAATTGTTTGACGAACAGTTCATTCTGGAGTTTACGGATTTCCTCTTTAGGCATTGTTTCGATCTCCGGCTGGAAATACTTTTTCATTGTTCTCACCACTTTCTCTCTTTTTTCCTAATAAAAAAACATCCACGAACTACCTTTTCGATAACCAAAAGTAGCGGTGGATGTTGTTTTATCCTTACTGGTTGTTTGCTCAGTTAGGCCAAATACAACGATCCATCGCTCTGGTAAAGCTAAAGCTGAAGGTATTCAGTTGAAGTGCTGCATGGATACGCATCGTACTTACCTGACTTTCTGCAAATTTTGTCCAGTTTACTGCACACTTTTT
>CADBSL010000008.1 GCA_902797345.1 uncultured Eubacteriales bacterium | reverse complement strand
GCCCTTTGCTCAGCAGCACTACCCCTTCGAGAACAGTGAACACTTCGACGAGGAACTCTTCCCGGCAGACTTCATCTGTGAAGGCATTGACCAGACCAGAGGATGGTTCTACTCCCTGCTGGCGATCTCCTGCTTCGTGAAGGGGAAGGCTCCTTACAAGAACGTACTGGTCAATGACCTGATCCTGGATAAGGAAGGGAAGAAGATGAGTAAATCCAGAGGAAACACCGTTTCCCCGATGGAACTCTTCGACAAATATGGCGCAGACGCTCCCCGGTGGTACATGCTGCAGGTTTCTCCGGCGTGGAGCCCCACCAAGTTCGACGAAGACGGCCTCATCGAGACCCAGAGCAAGTTCTTCGGCACACTGAAAAACGTATATAACTTCTTCGTCCTGTACTCCAACACGGACGATATCGATATCAAAGCCTGTGACGTTCCTTATGCAGAGCGGGCCGAACTGGATCGGTGGATCCTGTCCAAATACAACAAGCTGATCAAAGAAGTGACCTGGGATATGGATCACTACGATCACATGAAGACCACCCGGAAGATCCAGGAATTCGTCATGGAAGACCTGTCCAACTGGTACATCCGGAGAGCCCGGAGACGGTTCTACCAGGACGAAATGAATGCGGACAAGAAGGCCGTATTCGCCACGACTTATGAGATCTTGGTGGGCGTATCCAAGCTCATCGCTCCCTTCGCTCCGTTCCTGTCGGATGAGATGTATAAGAAGCTGACGGGAGAGGACACGGTCCACACCGCCTTCTATCCGGAAGCGGATGAGGCCCTCATCGATGAACATGTGGAAGAGAGAATGGATCTGGTACGGGCACTGGTGACCCTGGGCAGAGGCGCCCGTGAAAAGGAACGGATCAAGGTCCGTCAGCCGTTGTCGGAGGTTCTGGTGGACGGCAAGTACGAAAGCCTGATCGCCGATATGACCGACCTGATCAAGGAAGAACTGAACGTGAAGGAAGTGGTCTTCGAGAAGGATCTGGACCAGTATATGAACTTCACTTTAAAACCCAACTTTAAGGCAGCCGGTCCGGTACTGGGCAGCAAGGTCAAGGCCTTTGGCGGCGCCCTGGCGAAGATGGATGCCAAGGAAGTGGTCCAGAAGCTGGAAGGCGAAGGACAGATGACCCTGGAACTGAATGGGGAAGAGACCGTGATCACCAAGGATCTGGTGGATACCCGGATCAGTGCCAAGGAAGGGTTTGCCGTTTCCATGGAAAACAACCTCTTCACCATCCTGGATACCAACCTGACACCGGAACTGGTGGATGAAGGTCTGTCCAGAGAATTCATCTCCAAGGTGCAGCAGATGAGAAAAGCGGCGGACTTCGAGATGATGGATCGGATCAAGATCACCTACGCGGCGGATGCGGATGTGGCTAAGGCAGTTGCAGCTCATAAAGACCACATCATGAGCGAGACCCTGGCAGTGGAAATGACCGAAGGAGAAGGCGGCGAAGTCTTCAAACTCAACGGTCACGAGACCGCGATCAAAGTGGAAAGAGTATAAATCACAACGAATCAAAAAGAAGGCGTCCCAAATGGGGTGACCCCCAAAAGTTAGACTTTTGCTCCGGCGAGAAATCGCCGGAGTTTTTCTATGCAGCGAGCATTTCGTTCCGATACTCGATCGAGCTCCGGATGCCCCGGGAGACCCCCGTTGGCGATGCGGGGCTGAGAAATCGGGACCAGAGTCTCATCTAAAGTGCCGGAACGGGAAAAAGGTGAGACAGGAAGACGGTGCGGGGCCGGGAATCGGGTCCGAAGCCTCACCTAAACTGCCGGAACGGGGAAAAAGGTGAGACTGGAGGGCGGTGCGGGGCCGGGGAATCGGGTCCGAAGTCTCACCTAAACTGTCGGAACGGGAAAAAAGGTGAGACTGGAGGGCGATGCAGGGCCGGGATATCGGGGCTGGAGTCTCACCTAAACTGTTGGAATGGGAAGAAAGGTGAGACTGGGAGAAGATGCGTGGCCGGGAAGTCGGGATCGAAGTCTCACCTGATCTGCCGAAAGAGAAAAAAAGGGGCTTGACAATCACAATACCTCGTAATATGATGTATAGCATAAAGGGAGGTATTCTATGGACAGTCAATTAAAAAGAGGTCTGTTGGACGTATGCGTTCTG
>CADBSL010000007.1 GCA_902797345.1 uncultured Eubacteriales bacterium | reverse complement strand
ATTAGCTATAACTAACTTTATGCCCTCATTATACTCCTCAGAAATGAAATATTCAATAGGCATAAAACATAACCCGTGAGCAGAAAAGTATAAAAGAGTTAAAAGATATCGCCCAACCGGCGGATGGCTTCCCGTTGAGTCTCCTCCTCCATATCGGAGAAGTTCAACACCATCACATGATCGTAGCGAGGCTCCGGCCTTGTGCAGAAATCCGACAGGCAGCTTAGGTGGACGCCCTTTTCGGCGCTGCGCTCTTTAAGCTCCCGGTCACTCATGTTCGTATCCAGGCTCACGGTCACATGGGTGCCGCTCTCTCCGCCCCGGATGGAGCGGATGGGGATGTTTTTGTTTTCCTGGAGCAGATGGATCAGCTGTTCCCCCTTTTGCCGGTACTGTTTACGGATGCGATTGAGGTGTCGTTCAAAATAGCCCTTTTCCAGGAAGCGGGCCACGGCGTATTGTTCCAGGCTGGAGGTGGAATTGGTGAAAAAATGCGTGTGCTCGATGTAACGCTGCAGCAACTGTTCCGGCAGGACCATATAGCTGATCCGGACTGCCGGGGAAAGGGTTTTGCTGAAGGTATTCACGTAGATCACCCGCCCGGCCCGATCCCGGCTTTTCAACGCCGGGATGCTCTTTGACTGATAACGGAACTCACAGTCATAATCGTCCTCGATGATGTACCGGCCTTCGTTGCTGTTGGCCCAGTTCAGCAGCTGGTGCCGCCTGGCCACGGACATGACGGTCCCTAAAGGGTAGTGGTGTTCCGGAGATACATGGACGATGTTGGCGCCGCTGGAGAACAGTTCATGCATCCGGATCCCCTGTGCATCCATCCCCACACTCTGCCACTGGAGATCGTAGGCATCGTAGATGTCCGGGATCTTTCGGTAGCCTGGGGTCTCCACCGCATAAATCGTCTCATCCGAAAAGAGGTTCACCAGCCGGGCGTACAGGTATTCGACTCCGGCACCGATGATCACGCACTCCGGCGACACGCTGATGCCCCGGGAGCGGTAGAGGAAATCGGCGATCTGGGTCCTCAGTTCTTCCAACCCAAAGGGATTTCCCCGGCGTACCAGCTCCAGGTCATATTCCGACAGGATCTCCCGGATCACTTTCTTCCACATGGCGAAGGGAAAGCGGTTGTACAGGAAATTGTTGGACTCGAAATCCGCAAACCAGTCTTCCTCCTTATAGTATTTCTCCACGAAAGTGTGGGGGCTCTCCGGTACCGGTTCGATCTGCTGGATCTCCTCCACGAAGTAGCCCCTCTTTTCACTGCTGGAGATATAGCCCTCGGTGATCAGCTGCTGATAAGCGTTGAGGACGGTGGTGATGCTGATGTCGTTGTCCTCCGCCATCTGCCTTTTGGAGGGAAGCTTTTGACCGGCTTGCAGCCGGCCGCTAAGGATATCTCCTTTCAGGGCTTCGTAGAGTTCTTCGTATAAGGGTTTTCTGGATGCTTTTTCAAAACTGTATTTCAACATAATCTGGTACCTCAAAAAATGTTCGTTTTGGTTATTACTTAATGTTCAGATTTATTATATTATATTTTTAGCAAAAAATAAACTGAGAAGGTCATTCTAAGGAGGAAAAACAAATGGCAGTTAAACTAAAAGAAAAGTACGGACTGTACATCGGAGGCGAATGGAGAGATGCTTCCGACGGGAAGACTTTTGATGTCACGAATCCGGCAAATGGCGAACACCTGGCATACTGTGCAGAAGCGACGGAACAGGATGTGGATGTTGCAGTGAAAGCAGCGTGGAAAGCATTCCCTGCCTGGAAGAATGTCCAGCCGCAGGACAGAGCGGATATCCTGTTGAAGATCGCAGACCGCATCGACGAAAACGCAGAGCTTCTGGCAGCAGTTGAAACGTTAGACAATGGGAAACCGATCCGAGAGACTACTTTCATCGATGTCCCGTGGGCTTCCGAACATTTCCGTTATTTTGCCGGCGCGATCCTCACTCAGCAGGGCAGCGCAACGGTTCTGAATACACCAAACATCACCGGCAACTCCCTGAGCATCGTGCTCCACGAGCCGATCGGCGTAGTGGGACAGATCGTACCCTGGAACTTCCCGTTCCTGATGGCCGCCTGGAAATTGGCACCGGTACTGGCTGCGGGAGACTGCACCGTGATCAAATCTTCTTCCAACACACCGCTGAGCCTGATCGTATTCCTGGAACTGATCGAAGACCTGCTCCCGGCCGGCGTGATCAACATGATCACCGGGAAAGGCTCCAAGGCAGGGCAGTATATGCTGGATCACCCGGGATTCCGGAAACTGGCCTTCACCGGCTCCACGGAAGTGGGCCTGAGCATCGCCAGAGCTGCGGCAGACAAACTGATCCCGGCGACGCTGGAACTGGGTGGCAAGAGCGCCAATATCTACTTCGATGACTGCAACTTTGACCAGGCCATCGACGGCCTGCAGGTAGGCATCCTGTTCAATCAGGGGCAGGTTTGCTGTGCAGGTTCCCGTGTCTTCGTCCAGGAAGGCATTTATGATAAGTTCGTAGATGCAGCCATCAAGGCCTTCGAAACCGTTAAACAGGGCGACAGCATGGATATGAACACCCAGATCGGGGCTCAGATCAATGAGGCCCAGGTTCGGAAGATCGAATCTTACATCCAGATCGCTAAGGAGGAAGGCGCCACCATAGCCTGCGGCGGGGAACGGAATACCGAAGGCGACCTGGCCAAGGGATGCTTCTTCAAGCCGACCTTGATCACAAATGTTACTAACGACATGCGGGTGGCACAGGAAGAGATCTTCGGGCCGGTGGCAGTCGTGATCAAGTTCAAGACGGAGGACGAGGTCATCGCTATGGCCAACGACAGTGATTACGGCCTGGGCGGCGCGGTTTGGACCCGGGATATCTATAAAGCCCTTCGGGTGGCCAGATCCATCGAGACCGGACGTATGTGGGTCAACACCTACAACCAGATTCCGGCCGGAGCACCTTTCGGCGGCTATAAGAATTCCGGTATCGGCCGCGAGACCGACCTGAGCATCCTGGATGCCTACACCCAGCAGAAGAACATCTTCATCAATCTGGACGAGGGGACCACTGGGTTCTATCCGCAGCAATAATGGGCAGCGAAAAACAGTGGAGGTGCTTCGAATACATCTGTCCGAGATTCCCCAGGTGCCTGTGGGCAGTGGGAAGCTGTTGTGCAGTGGATGATTTTTTCGAAGACCGGACGCTGAAAAAAGAACAGTGCTTTGATTTTCCGGGGAAACCTTTCTTCCGGAAGAAGACCGATAAACTTTCCAAACGAGGATATTAAAAAACCGGGCAGTGAGCGTTGCTGCCCGGTTTTTCCGTCTTGCACATTTTCCGTTTTTTGGTTACAATACAAATAAGTCTGACCATCGGGTCGGAATGATCTTTGAGGAATAAGAGACGGAGAGGACAATGAAGAAATATTTTTCCAGTATTGCTTTTAAAAGTATCAATGGCACGGTGCTGTTGTTGGTTGTATTTTCGGTGATCATCTGCATCCTCGGTTTTCAGGGATTTTCTGAAGCCCTGTATCAACAGTATCAGGATGACGCTTTTCACATCGCTGATGCCGCGGTGACAGAGGTGGATCCGGACCGGATGGACGCCTATGCGGAAAGCGGTGGAGAAACAGAAGAATACAAAGCCGTGTGGGGCCAATTGGATAAACTTTGCAATGCCTACGGAGTCACGTTCATCTATGTGATCCAGCCGGATCTGACGGATTACGGGCATATCAAATTCCTGTTTTCCACCATCAACCACGACAGTCCCTATTCGGTCTACGAATTCGGATACCTGCGGGAAACCACCAACGACGACTATAAAACCAAGTACAAAAGGCTTTATGATGGAGAATCCGACCGGGAACTGGTGATTCGGGACAAAGGCTATATCGAGACGGATCCTCACATCACCGCAATGGTCCCCTTGCGGGACCGGGACGGCAAGACCCAGGCGATCCTTTGCGTGCAGCGCCAAATGGATGTGCTGGCCCAGGGCCGGATCGATTACATCCGGAAAGTGGCCCTGGTGATCCTGTTGGCGATGGTCCTGTCGATCCTGTTACTGGGCGTATTCATGCGTCGGTCTCTCCTGAACCCGCTGAAGAAGATCACGGACGAGGCGGTTCGCTTTGCGAAGGAGAACGTCCCTGCCGATGAAAAGCTTACGGAGACGATCCGGACCAAGGACGAGATCGGGCAGTTGGCCGGCTCCATCGACCAGATGGAGCAGCAGATCAGCGATTACATGGAGGATCTGACCCAGGTAACTGCGGAAAAGGAACGGATCGGCACGGAACTTTCGTTAGCCTCGCGAATCCAGATGGATATGCTCCCCAATGTGTTCCCGGCATTCCCGGAACACGAGGAATTTGACATTTACGCGGATATGGATCCTGCCCGGGAAGTGGGCGGCGATTTCTATGATTTCTTTATGATCGATGAGGACCACCTGTACCTGGCCATGGCGGATGTTTCCGGGAAGGGGATCCCGGCGTCTCTGTTCATGATGGCCTCCAAGATCTTACTGGCAGGCACCACGATGATCGGAAGGAGCCCGGCTCAGATCCTGGAGTACGCCAACGAGGCGATCTGCTCCAACAATCGGGAGGAAATGTTCGTGACAGTGTGGCTGGGTATCCTGGAACTCTCCACCGGGAAGCTCGTTGCCGCCAATGCGGGGCATGAGTACCCGACGCTGAAGCGGACCGGGGGCGAGTTTGAGATCATCAAAGATAAACACGGTTTCGTCATCGGCGGGATGCCGGGGATGAAATACCACGACTATGAACTGCAGCTGGAACCCGGTGACAAACTCTTCCTCTACACCGATGGTGTGCCGGAGGCCACCGATGATAAAAACCGGCTCTTCGGGATGGAGCGGATGATGAAGGCGTTGAACCGTCACCCGGACGCCACGCCGAAGGAACTCCTGAAACACATGAGGAACGCCGTGGCGGTCTTCTGCCGGAAGACTGAGCAATTCGACGACCTGACCATGATGTGCGTGGAGTATAAAGGGAAGAAGCGAGATTGAAGATGGGTTCCGTCATAATTTCGTCATGAAAAGGTAAGGAAAACTTCCTTGTATTTGGGTTCCTTCCGTTGTACAATCACACTGTCAAATGAGGTTGCTATACTGATTTTCGATGTACAATGAATGGAGGAAACAAATGAGGAATAAAAGATTTACGAAAACAAAGAAATTCTTTGCGGTAGCGATTTCTGCCGCACTGGTTTTGGGATCCATGATCCCGGCCTTCGCTGATTCCAGCGACACCTATGTATCTCTGGGCGCAGACCTGACCGCCGACCAGCGGGCCACTGTCCTGCAGTATTTCGGCTTGACGGAAGCGGATCTGTCGGAGATCGATGTGGCTCAGGTCACCAACGCTATGGAACATCAATACCTGGATAACTACCTGCCGGCCAGCGTCATTGGCACAAAGGCCCTGTCCTGCGTCCGGGTCGACAAGACCGACAGCCGGGGCATCCGGGTGACCACCCACAACATTTCCTACTGTACGGAGGGGATGTACCAGAACGCACTGACCACCGCCGGTATTGAAAACGCCGACGTGACGGTAGCGGCCCCCTTCAGTATTTCCGGCACCGCCGGATTGGTGGGAGCTATGCAGGCTTACCAGGGCGTGACCGGCAAGAGTATTTCTCAGGAAAATGCAGACGCAGCTGTCCAGGAACTGGTCACCACCGGTGAACTGGGGCAGACACTGGGCAATGAAGACGCGGAGAACGTGGTAGCGCTGATCAAGCAGAAGGTGGCGGAATCCAAAGGGGCCTCCGATGAAGAGATCATGCAGATGATCGACGAAGGCGCGGCGGAGCTGGGCGTGACCCTGACGGATCAGGAAAAACAGCAGCTGCTGGCACTGATGAAGAAGATCTCCAAGCTGGATCTGGATACCGACAAGCTCATCGAACAGGCCGGGAACATCTACGACCGGCTGCAGGGATTGGGCATCGATATGAGCGATCTGGACAAGGATTCTCTCCTGAGCGGACTGGGGAAGATCTTCCAGGGGATCGTCAATTTCTTTAAAGGATTATTTGGTTAATAAATAATGGAATACAGTAAAAGAACCGGGTCTTCGGACCCGGTTTTTTGTGTCCGGGCTTTCGAGGCTTCGGATAGAATCCCCTCGGGGACGCTCCCAGCTTCTAGCTCCCAGCTCCCAGCTAAATATACCCCTTGCCCAATACCCCTAATTAAAGGTATAATATAATGATACAAAAAAAGGAGGGACGCCGTTATGGAAAACAACAGTTCCAACATCACGGAGATCATTATCAACAAAAGAAAATACCGTATCAGCGGCGATTCCTCGCCGAAGGATATCCAACGGTATGCGAAATACGTCAATGACAAGATCGCGGAGCTCCAGAAGCAGGGTGCTTCCGGCAACCAGGGGGATTTTATGACCCTGACGGCCATCAACATCGCCGAAGACCTGTACCGGATCAAGCAGGACCGGGACGAAGCCCTGGATGTGATCCTGCAGAAGAACCGGGAGCTGGAAGACTTCAGCCAGAGCCTGCAGGAGGGACGGGAAAAGTCTGCGGCAGAGCTGTTTCGGATCGAGGACCCGGAGGATGACCGGTCCGCCTTCGAAGAAGAGCTGGAGCGGGTCCGGGCGGAAGCGGATAAGCTGCGGGAGGAGAACCGTTTTCTGAACAAATACATTGAGGATCTGAAGGAAGAGATCCGCGGCCTCAAAGATATGCACCTGCAGATGCAGATGTTCATTCCGGAGGAAGAGACTGATGAATGAGCGGACATTACGAGTACTGGAATACAATAAAATATTGGAACTTTTGGCGGAGCAGGCGGTCTCCCGGGCGGCGAAGCAGCTGGCCAGAGACCTGGAGCCTTCCAACAGCGTGTATGACATCCGGGAGATGCTTTCGGAGACCTCGGAGGCGGTTTCCGTCATCGTCCAGAAGGGCACCATCCCCATCGGGGGCATCAACGACATTCTGCCGGCACTGAAGTTTGCCGTGAAGGGCGGGACCCTTTCACCGAAGGAGCTGCTGCAGGTGAAGCAGAACCTGTATACCGCCCGCAACATCGCCTCCCACCTGAAGACCGATGTGGAGGTGAAGGGCGTGATCGCCGACTATGCTTCTGCGATCACTGTCTGCAAACCGGAGGAAGAGGAGATCGACCGGTGCATCTTATCGGAAGAATCCATCGCCGACGGAGCCAGCGCGGAGCTGAGGAGCATCCGCCGGGCACTGGTGCGAAAAAATGAAGAACTGCGGGCGAAGATGAGCAGCATCGTCTCCTCCCGTGACAATAAAGACGTGCTGCAGGACAGCGTCATCACCATCCGGCAGGGCCGGTACGTGATCCCGGTGAAAAAGGAACACCGGGGTGAAGTGGCGGGGATCGTCCACGACCAGTCCGCCACCGGGGCGACGCTTTTCATCGAACCCCAGGCCATCGTGAACCTGAACAATGAGATGAGAGAGCTGCAGCTGAAGGAAGAGGCGGAGATCGCCCGGATCCTGGAACAGCTGTCGAAGATGGTGGCAGCCCAGGCCCCCGGCATCGAAGCCAACCAGGAGATTTTGATCAAACTGGACTTCGCTTTTGCCAAGGCGAAGCTGGCCCTGCAGATGAAAGCCATCGAACCCCGGCTAAATGACGACGGGTATCTGCGGATCAAGCAGGGCAGACACCCCCTGATCGATCGGAAGAAGGTCGTGCCAATGAGCGTGGAGCTGGGGAAAAACTACGACTCCCTGGTGATCACGGGGCCCAACACCGGCGGGAAGACCGTGACCTTGAAGACCGTGGGCCTGATGGTATTGATGTGCCAGTCAGGGCTCCATGTACCGGTGGAGATCGGCACCACCATGCCGGTCTTCAAAGAAGTCTTCGCGGACATCGGCGACGAGCAGAGCATCGAACAGAGCCTGTCCACCTTCTCCTCCCACATGAAGAACATCGTGGAGATCGTGGGAGCGGCGGGGCTGGACTGCCTGGTGCTCCTGGATGAACTGGGCGCCGGGACAGACCCCACCGAGGGGGCGGCACTGGCGATCTCGGTGCTGGATTACCTGATGGGACGGGGTGCCAAGACCATGGCCACCACCCATTACACGGAGCTGAAAAAATACGCTCTGGCTACAGAAAACGTGGAGAACGGTTCCATGGAATTCAATGTGGAGACCCTGTCTCCCACCTATAAACTGATCATCGGCGTGGCGGGGAAGTCCAATGCCTTCGAGATCTCGGCGAAGCTGGGGCTGCCGGAGGAGCTGATCTCGGAAGCCCGGGGCCTGCTGGAGCAGGGGGACATCGAATTCGAAGACCTCATCGCCCAGATCAACGAAGACCGGAAGCAGGCGGAAGCCGAACGGGCGGAAGCCGAGGCGGCCAACCAGGAGATCCAGAAACTGAAGGAAGACCTGGCGAAGCAGAAGGAGAAAATGAACCTCCAGAAGGAGAAGGCCCTGAAGCGTGCCCGGGAAGAAGCCCGGGAGATGGTGCAGGAGATGAAGGAATTCTCCGATTCCGTCTTCAAAGAACTGCGGGAACTGGAGAAGATGCAGGACCCGAAGATGCGCAACAAGAGTCTGGAGGAAGTCCGCCGGAAGGTGAAGAGCCGTTCCGAAAAGTATGCGGAAGAGCTGGATGACCGGCCGGAAAACAAAGAGCCGGCGAAACTCAGCGAGCTGAAGCCCGGAGTCTCCGTTTACCTGGTGAACATCGATCAGCAGGGTACGGTGGTGACGGCTCCGGACGAACACGGGAACCTGCAGGTGCAGGTGGGACTGATGAAGGTCGGCGCCAATGCGAAGGATCTGCAGAAACTGAAGGACGCCCCGGACGAAAAGAAGATGCGGAGCAAATACGCATCCATGTACAAGGAAAAAACCAGGAATATCAGCACCAGCTGCGATGTTCGGGGGAACGACCTGGATTCGGCGGCGGTGCTGGTGGAGAAATATATCGACGACGCCTTTATCGCAGGGCTGAAGCAGGTCACCATCATCCACGGCAAGGGAGAGGGGATCCTTCGGGAAGGCCTGAAGCCCCTGTTCCGCCGGAACAAACACGTGAAGAAATTCCGGCCGGGGATGGCGGGAGAAGGCGGTGCCGGCGTCACCGTATTGGAATTGAAATAAGGGCAGGTGTGACATGTTCTATATCATCAGCGCCTGTCTGGCAGGAGAAAACTGCAAATATAATGGCGGGAATAACCGTCGGGAGGAGATCACAGCCTTCCTGGAAGACCACCCCTGCCAATTGATCTGTCCGGAGTGTGCCGGCGGGTTGGAGAGCCCCCGGGAGCCGGCGGAGATCATCGGCGGAGACGGAAAGGACGTGCTGGAAGGCCGGGCGAAAGTCAGGGACCGGTCCGGGAAAGACGTCACGGACGCCTTCCGGCAGGGAGCGGAGATCTCCCTGAGCGAAGTGAAGCGGGTCTATCAGGCGGTCATGGAGAAGGAGTTCCCGGAAGGGGAAGTGCCGGATCTGTGCGCGGTCCTGAAGGCAAAAAGCCCTTCCTGCGGGTCCGGTCTCATTTACGACGGGACCTTTTCCGGGAGGAAGATCCCCGGAGACGGGGTCACCGCCGCACTGTTCAGGAAAAATGGCATCCGGGTATTGACGGAAGAAGAGTTTGTATTGGAACTGGAAAAGAACAAAGGGTAGCCCCTTTGGAATGGAGGAAAGAAAATGGCAAAGAGCGATGAAAAACTGATCTGGCGGGCCCGGAAGCGGAATTTTCTCGGCTTGCCCTGGACCTTCACGGTCTACCGGCTGGATGATACCCGGCTGTACATCAAAACGGGTATCTTCAACATCAAGGAGGACGAAGTACGGCTCTACCGGATCACGGACGTGACCTTTATGCAGTCCTTCTGGCAGCGGATCTTCCGGATGGCCACGGTGCACTGCGATTCCGCTGACGCCACCATGAAGAATTTTGACATCAGGAACATCAAAGAAGGACGGGACGTGAAGAACATGCTGTCGGAAATGGTGGACGCAGCCCGGAAAGCCAACCGGGTATATATGCATGAAAACGTGTCAGGAACGCCCCACCTCGAAGGGGATGCCTTCTCGGCGGAATTGCCGGACGGTGCATTCTCCGATACGGATCTGGACGGCGTGCCGGATGCTTTTGATTCACACTAATTAAGGAAAGAGGACATAAGAATGATCGACTTTAAACAACAAGTAGCAGAAGTATTATCTAACGAAATCGATGCGCTGTCGACGGATGAGATCAGGAAGCTGATCGAGATCCCGCCGAAGAGCGAGATGGGGGATTACTCCTTCCCCTGTTTCCGGTTGGCGAAGACGTACAAGAAGGCGCCGGTGAAGATCGCGGACGATATCGTGGAAGCCATCGACAAGGAGCTTTTCGAGAAGGTGGAGAACCTGAACGGGTACATCAACTTTTTCCTGGACAAGAAGGCTGTCATGAAGGCGGTCACCGGAGAAGTGGAAGAGAAGAAGGACCGGTTCGGCGGCAGTGATATGGGCGCCGGCAAGAAGATCATCGTGGAGTACTCCTCCCCGAATATCGCCAAGCCCTTCCACATCGGCCACATCCGCAGCACCGTGATCGGGAACTCCATTTACAAGCTCTATGATTTCCTGGGCTATGACACCATCCGGATCAATCACCTGGGGGACTACGGCACCCAGTTCGGAAAGATGATCGTGGCGTACCGGAAGTGGGGCAACGAAGAAGAAGTCCGCAAGGCGCCGATCCAGACCCTGCTGGGACTGTATGTGAAATTCCATGAAGAAGCCGAAAATCACCCGGAACTGGAAGACGAGGCCCGGGAGACATTCAAAAAACTGGAGGACGGCAACGAAGAAGAATATAAGCTGTGGGAGTGGTTCCGGGAAGAGAGCCTGAAGGAATTCAGCCGGGTCTATGACATGCTGGGGATCACCTTCGACTCCTATGCCGGAGAAAGTTTCTACTCCGATAAAATGGACCGGATCACGGATATGATGGCGGAGAAGGGACTCCTTCAGGAATCCCAGGGCGCAGAGATCGTGGACCTGTCGGCCTACGATATGAGCCCGGCGCTGATCCGGAAAAAAGATGGTTCCACTTTATATATCACCCGGGACATCGCTGCGGCGGTCTACCGGAAGGAACATTATCATTTTGACAAGAACATCTACGTGGTGGCGGCTCAGCAGAACCTGCATTTCCAGCAATGGTTCAAGATCATCGAGCTCATGGGCTTCGACTGGGCGGACCAGTGCGTCCACGTGCCCTTCGGTCTGGTGAGTCTGGATGACGGCACCATGTCCACCCGGAAAGGCAAAGTGGTCTTCCTGGAAGACGTGCTGAACCGGGCAGTGGAAAAGACCCGCGAGGTGATGGAAGAAAAGAACGTGGGCAACGAAAACATCGACGAAGTCTCCAAACAGGTGGGGATCGGCGCGGTCATTTTCCAGGAACTGTCCAACAACCGGATCAAGGATTACACCTTCTCCTGGGACAAGGTCCTGAACTTCGACGGGGAGACCGGTCCTTATGTCCAGTATACTCACGCCCGGGCCTGCAGCGTCCTGCGGAAAGCCCAGGTGGACGTCACCACCGATGTGGACTTCAGCTACATCACCACAGAGACCGCTTATGAACTGGCGAAGCTGATCCTGCGGTTCCCGCAGGTGGTCATCGATGCGGCCAACAAGTACGAGCCTTCCGTGGTGACCCGTCACATCATCGACATCGCCCAGGCCTTCAATAAATTCTATCACGACGAGCACATCATCGTGGAGGACCTGGAAGAACAGAAAGCCAAGCTGCTGCTGGTGGATGCGGCACGGCAGACCATCGCCAACGGGCTGTATCTGCTGGGGATGGAAGCGCCCACAAGAATGTAGACTGAAAGCTGACTGAAAAGGAGAAGACCTATGAGATATGAGGGAAACGTATTCCGTCCCCCCAGCGAAGCCTACAGCCTGATCGTTCAGGCCACCATCGGCTGCGCCCACAACGACTGCACCTTCTGCAGCATGTATAAAGATAAGAAGTTCCGGGTGAGGAACATCGAAGAAGTCCTGGAGGACTTCGACCTGGCCCGAAGGAGATACCGCTATATCGAAAAAGTGTTCCTGGCGGACGGGGATGCGCTGGTGTTGAAAAACAGCGACCTGTGCCGGATCCTGGACAAGATCCGCACCACTCTGCCGGAGTGCCAGCGGGTGGGCATCTACGCCGCCCCCCACGACATCCTTCGGAAGACCCCGGAGGAACTCGTCGAACTTCGAGAGAAGGGGCTGGGCATCGCCTACATGGGCGTGGAATCCGGAAGCGCCCGGATCCTGAAGGACATCAAAAAAGGCGTGACCCCGGAGGAAATGGTGGAAGCCTGTCAGAAGCTGAATGAAGCCGGCATCCTCTCCTCCGTCACCTTTATCTCCGGCATCGGCGGGAAGGACAACTGGCGGGAGCACGCCGTGGAATCCGGAAAGATCATCTCGAAGATGGAGCCGGATTACGTGGGACTCCTGACCCTGATGGTGGAACCCATGGCACCGCTGTATAAGGACATCCTGAACGGGAAGTTCGAGCTATTGGCACCGGAAGAAGTCCTGGTGGAGACCGCTGAAATGATCCGCCACATCGAGCTGAACAAGACCTGTGTCTTCCGCAGCAACCACGCCTCCAACTACCTCAACCTGCGGGGCAATTTGCCGGAGGACAAGGAAATGCTGCTGAGGACTATTGCCTACGCCCTGAACAACATCGGCATGCTCAAAGACGAGCGGTTCCGGGCGCTTTAGAGCTGGGAGCTGGAAGCT
>CADBSL010000006.1 GCA_902797345.1 uncultured Eubacteriales bacterium | reverse complement strand
GGCAAGCGGATCGCTCTGTTCGGTTCATACGGATGGGGAGATGGCGAGTGGATGCGGAACTGGGCGGATGACGCTTCCGGCAGTGGTGCCAACATGGTCTGCGACTTCGTCATCGCCAACGAAGAGCCCAACGCAGAAGCCATTGCGGAATGCGAAAAACTTGCAGCGGCATTGATCGCATAAACCATTATCACACATAAAAAACAGGCCCGGATCCATCCGGGTCTGTTTTTTGAACTGTTGATCATTCATGCACCGGCTCGGGACTCCACCACCAATCGTTCCAATGGTCTTCCTTTCGACAGTTCCCTCCGGTACACCGTTGTGCATTTTTTATATCTCGCAAAGGTTTTTTCCGCTTTCTCCGGGTTCCCATAAACCTTCCAGCAGCCCACACACTTGACGCCACGGCATGGATCATTCATGAATCCCCGAACATCTTCAGGCGGATAACCCAGAAACAATCCGATCTCATGAGGAAAGTCCGGTTCCGATTTCAGATTTCTCATCAGCTGCACGATACACTGATTCGCATCCTGACAGGGATACCCCCTGGCTTTCAGCAGCTTCACCGCCTCCGGTTTTTCCAGATCCCGTTTCAGATGATCCGGCCGATAGATATATACCAGCGTCAGATTCTCTTCCCGACTAACAGTCAACGCCCTCAGGCCCTTTTTCACCGTCATTTGATTCAAAAGACGCACTTCTCGATTGACCAGCTTCGCGTCCTCCCGCAGGGAAAACAAGCTTCCCGTCTTCATCCCCGCCAGGGTCGGCGCACAGTGTTTGACGATTTCACGATCCAGCATCTATAGGTCTCCTTCTTATACACACACTCATAGTTAGCTTTAGCTAACCCTTGTGGTTAGCATAGCACAACTTTCTCTGTATTTCAAGTCCCTCTAAATCTTTTGCCGGAAAAATGTTTGGATATGACAAAAGCCCTGCAGGAGCTTTTCCGCTCTTGCAGGGCCGTTTCAATCGTTTCAGTTTTCAGTGTCTCTGCCCGTCATCCTCCTCATATCCTCCGGCATGAGGCGGAAGGTCCGAACGATGTCGATCTCCCGGGAGCCGATCCCCCGGTAGAAGGCCAGCGATGGCTCGTTCCAGGTCAGGCACAGCCACTCCATTCGTTCGTAGCCTCTGTCCACGCAGATCCCGGACAGATAGGTGATGATCGCCTTGCCGATCCCGGTACCCCGCAGTTCTTCGTCCACGTAGTAAATGTTCAGGAACATGCTGGTGCCGCCGGTGAAACCGGAAGCCAGGGTGTAGAACAATCCGACTCCTACAGCCTTCCCGTTCAGAAAAGCGATGCAGCTTTCCAGCGTCTTATTCCCGATCTGCTCGGTCAACGTTTCTTTGTCAATATTGCAGTTGGTTTCATTCATCCTCTGGTATACGCCCAGCTTGTAGATGTACTCGTGCAGGATGTCGATATCCTCCGGGCTGGTGGTTGCCATCCGGATCTCCAGGTTCCTGTCCATGATAAACCTCCTTCGCTCAAACTCTCTTATACGTATATCAAAATCTCCTATACCTGTATTTTACACCCTTTTGTGCGTATTGGAATAGACAGTTTGAAAGAATTTATTAAGAACAGGTTCTCACGACATCTTCGCTTCTTTGTTCCGGACCATTGCCACAAAGACACCCGCCAGACAGATCAGCGTGAAGACGATGTAACTGATTCGCATGGTGTGCACCAGGGCCTCCGGTGAAGCCGAAGCCAGCGCTACATCTCCCAAAGTCCCGTGGATGATGATGGTCACCACCACCATGCTGGAGGTGTGGCCGATGTTCCGCATGGTAGCCAGCACCGAGGAAGCCACCCCATAGGACTCCTTGCCCACACAGCTCATGACCGCATTGGTGTTGGGAGAACTGAATAGAGCAAACCCAAAGCCTGCGATCACCAGCACCAGGATGATCACCCATAGCGGTGTTTGAGTGCCTATAAATGCCAGGATAAACAAGCTCACCGCACAGAGCCCCATGCCGGCGGACGCCAGCTTGTAAGGCGAGACGCGGTCGGAAAGCCGCCCCATCTTCGGTGAAAAACCTGCCATGATCACCGTCTGCACGATCAGGATCGCCCCGGCGATCTGGGATGGGAATCCCTGGACCACCTGCAGGTAGATCGACAGCAGATACCCGATAGCGAAGGTGGCTCCATAATTCATCAAAGTCGCCAGGTTGGACATGGAATAAGCCTTGTTCCGGGCAAAAAGCCGGACATCCACCAACGGATCCTTCTGTCTTGCTTCCCGTCGGATGAAGAGAACCGCAAATACCAGCCCCATCGGGACCAATAAGATCATCATCGGCCGGGAGGAGAAAGCATTCAGTCCGTACATCACACACAGGATCATCAGGACATAAAGCAGGTTCCCGGCTTTATCAAAGGAAGCATTCTGCCGTTCCGAAGGACGATT
>CADBSL010000005.1 GCA_902797345.1 uncultured Eubacteriales bacterium | reverse complement strand
ATACTGGCCGTCCAGATGGGGCGCATCCGCCACCATGATAAAGAACTGGGAGCCGCCGCTGTCCGGGTCAAAAGCTCTGGCCATGGACAGCACACCTCTGGTGTGCTTCAGGTCATTCTGGTAGCCGTTTTTGGCGAATTCACCGCGGATACAGTGTCCCGGGCCGCCCATACCGGTGCCCGTGGGGTCACCGCCCTGGATCATAAAGCCGGGGATGACACGATGAAAGATCACCCCGTCGTAAAATCCCCTGTTCGCCAGGTCGATAAAATTCTTCACGGAATTCGGCGCGATCTCAGGGTAAAGTTCCGCCTTCATCACCTTGCCGTTTTCCATTTCTATGGTTACGATCGGATTACTCATTCCTGTTCTCCTTCTATCTTATACCTCGTCACCGACCGGATCGTGAGCCAGACGCTTCAGTTCGCTCTGGATGAATTCGACGGTGCATTTCACCGCTTCATCTGCGCTCATCTCCGTGGATTCCTCGTCTTTCCGCAGTTTGAATTCCACCACGTCTTCGCCGGCCTTCTTGCCGACAGTGATCCGAACCGGGAAGCCGATCAGGTCTGCGTCGTTGAATTTGACGCCGGCTCTCTCGTCTCTGTCATCGATCAGGACTTCGATGCCTGCTTCCTTCAGTGCATCGTGGATCTTCATCCCCACTTCCATCTGTTCGTCTTTTCTGGTATTGACTACCGTAACGACTGCGTGATACGGAGCCACGGAAACCGGCCAGATGATGCCTTTATCATCATGGTGCTGTTCGATGACCGCTGCAACGGTACGGGTAATCCCGATGCCGTGGCAACCCATCCAGATCGGATGTTCTTCCATATTTTCGTCTCTGTAATAGGCGTGCATCGCTTCGCTATAAGTAGTGCCCAGCTTGAAGATCTGGCCGACTTCGATACCCCGGGTGATCTTGATGGTGCCGCCGCACTTGGGGCACTTGTACCCAGCCTTTGCCAGCTTGATATCCGTTACGATGTCCGCTGTATAGTCTCTTCCGTAATTCAGGTTCAGAGTATGGTAGCCTTCTTTATTGGCACCGGCACAAAGGTTTCTCATGCCCGGCACTTCGCTGTCGACGATGACGGTGCAGTTCTTCAGACCGACCGGTCCGCAGAATCCGGCAACGCCGCCGATCTGATCGATCTCTGCTTCATCCATGAATTCCAGGGCGAATTCCGGAACATTGATCGCATTGATCAGCTTGATCTCGTTGACTTCCCGGTCGCCGCGGACAAATGCCACGATGTACTTGCCTTCTGCCTTGTACATCAGAGCCTTTAAGGTCTTATTGGCCGGCAGTCCCAGGAAATTCGCTACGTCTTCGATGGTCTTGCAGTCCGGAGTCAGTTCGTCAACAGGCTCCTTCATTTCTTCGGTTTCCGCCGGATCATCCACGCACTCCAGCCGTTCAGTGGTAGCAGCCTTGTCGCAGGTGTCGCAGTAACCGATCTCGGATTCACCGACTTCTGCCAGCGCGGAGAACTCGTGAGAAGCGCTGCCGCCGATGGGGCCGTTGTCCGCTTCTACCGGACGGAAGTCCAAATCACAACGGGTGAAGACTCTGGTGTACGCATCGAACATCAGGTCGTAGCTGTGGTTGTTGCCTTCTTCGTCCCGGTCGAAGTTATAGGCATCTTTCATGATGAATTCCCGGCCTCTCATTACGCCGAACCGGGGTCTTCTTTCGTCTCTGTACTTGGTCTGGATCTGATACAGATTCATGGGCAGCTGACGATAGGAAGTGACTTCTTCCCGAACGATATCCGTGAAGATCTCTTCGTGTGTCGGCCCTAAGCAATAGTCGTTGCCCATTCTGTCCTTCAGTCTCATGAGTTCCGGACCGTATTTATACCATCTGCCGGATTCTTCCCAGAGGTAAGCCGGGTGCAGTGCCGTACAGTTGATTTCCTGAGCGCCTTTGGCATCCATTTCTTCCCGGACGATCTGTTCCACTTTCCGGATAGCGCGCCATCCCAGAGGCATGTAGTTGAAGATACCGGGGGATACTTTCCGGAGCATCCCGGTCCGCATCATCAGGACATGGCTGATCACCTGTGCATCATTGGGCACTTCTCTCAGGGTATGGAAGTGCATTTTCGACATTTTCATAACATTACTCTCCTTTATGTAAATCTGTATATTATCCGCTTGTCTTTTTCCCTGATCTCAGGGTCATGTTCTATCTTTTGGCCCCGCCGGGGGCGGTCGATGTCCGATCTCTTCCACTGAGGCTACAGCCTGAACGGAAATCCCTTCTTTCCGGCCCTCAAAGCCCAGTCCCTCCGTGGTGGTCGCTTTTACGTTCACCCTTGCGGGATGCAGGGCCAGAGCTTCCGCGATATTGATCTTCATGAATTCCGAATAGGGCGCCATTTTCGGTGCCTGGGCCACGATCACCGCATCCACATTGACGGGTTCATATCCTTCGACCTCCATCTTCTCCCGGACGGTCTTCAACAGTTCCATGCTGGAGGCTCCCCGGTACCGGTCGTCCGTGTCGGGGAAATGGATCCCGATATCACCCAGCCCACAGGCTCCCAGCAGCGCATCCATTACTGCATGCAAAAGCACATCTCCGTCGGAGTGGGCTTCCAATCCCTTTTCATGAGGGATCTCCACACCGCCTAAGATGAGCTTTCTTCCTTCTGTGAATTTGTGTACGTCGTAACCGATTCCGACAAACATCGCTTTCTACCTGTCCGATTTCTGTTTCTGCATTCTTTTCATCAAAAGAGCTTCTGCGATGATCAGATCGTCAGAAGTAGTAACTTTTATATTATCATACTTACTCTCAACAATAAATACTTTTTTGCCTTGTTTTTCGGCAAAAGACGCCTCATCCGTCCCTCTAAAGCCCTCTTTCAGGCCCTTTTCCATGTCCTCCCGGATCTCCCGGCAAATAAAGGCCTGGGGGGTCTGGACGGCGTACAGCGTCCGCCGGTCCGGTGTCTTCGAAACGACGCCGTCTTCGGCGATCTTGATGGTATCCTTCACCGGTACAGCGGCGATACAGCAGCCCTTCCGAGCTGCTGTTTCTACGCATTGTTCGATGATTTCCTGATCTGCCAGAGGCCGGGCACCATCGTGGACGAGGACTAGGTCCTCCTCCCCGGCACACTTTAATGCCTCCAGCACGGTGTCATAGCGTTCCTTCCCTCCGGGGATGATCCTCTCCACCTTCGGGTACTTCTCTTTCGGGATGATCTCTCGCCGGCAGTATTCCACCTCTTCCGGGCGGACCGCCACGATAATACGGTCAACATACTTATTTCTTTCAAATGCCTCTACCGTCCACTCGAGGATGGTCTTTCCCAACAGCTTCAGATATACTTT
>CADBSL010000004.1 GCA_902797345.1 uncultured Eubacteriales bacterium | reverse complement strand
TCGCTGTCGGCATCGGTCTTCTTGCTGTCGGTCTTGCCCGAGTCCTTCGTGCTGTCCGCTTCCTCCGCCTCTTCCTTGGAAGGGCCGGTGGCGGTATTGCTCTTTTCGATGATCTCTTCGGTGACCGGACCGATCTCGATGCCGGTATAATAGTGCTTCAGGATCTGCTTGTAATTGTATCCCTTCTTCGCCATCCCGTTGGCCCCGTACTGGCTCATGCCGACTCCGTGGCCAAACCCGGTGGTGGTGAAAATCACATGATAATCTTCGATGTTATAGGTGAAATTCGCCGAAGCCAGTCCGAAGAGATCCCGGATCTCGCCGCCGGTGAATTCGTTATTGCCGATCTGGATGGTCTTGACCCGGCCGCCGGTGGTCCGGGCGGTGATCTCCATCTTCTGCACGTCCGACTCTTTGATAGGTTTTCGGTTCATCCCGTTGATGGACCGGACGAAGTTGTCCACGGTGACGGTCTTGATTTCCTGCCGGTGAGTGGCATCGTCTTCATACGGGCTCTTCACGCTCCGCAGATAAGGCACCATATAGGGGAAGACTTCCTCGGAGTTTTCCGTTCTTCCGCCGGAGGAGGAATGGAACATCAGGTAACTGGCCAGTTCTCCGTCATAGTAGACCACCTGGCCCTCCGTTTCCACGGCCGCTTCCAGGAACTTGCCCCAGTATTTTTCCATCCACTCGTCACCCTGCTTTTCCCGAAGCTCTTCTTCGGTGGCGAAGGCCTGACAATGGACGGTGTCGCACAGATCCCCTACCCGGGCCAGCCCGTAGGTCCTGGCCGCCACAGCCTGTGCCTTCAGGGCTTCCATGTCGAATTGTCCGTACATTTCGCTGCCCACCACGCAGGCTACGTATTCTTCCAGTGGCAGAGTCAGATACTGTCCGGTGGCTGCCCGCCGAACGGTGATGTTGACACCGCTTTCGCTGATTTCTTCTTCCAGTTTTTCGATCTGCGATTTCGAAACACGGACCCCATCGTCTTCCGTATCGTCAGACAGAACGATGTACGGGATCCCGTTCAGCAGGATCACCGCGATCGCCAGTATATAGGCTAAGTATTTTTTCATACACCCTCCGTATCTCTCGGAGATCTTTGGATCATTCTTCTACGTATTCGATATCCGCGCCGATGCTCTGCATCTTTTCCACGAATTTTTCATATCCCCGTTCGATGTAGTAGATCTGGGAGACCTCCGTGGTCCCCTCTGCCACCAATCCTGCCAACACCAGTGCGGCCCCTGCCCGAAGGTCCGTGGCCTTCACCCGGGCTCCGTGAAGAGCCTGTGTGCCGATGATGGTGGCTTTCCGGTCTGCGTAGGTGATATCCGCTCCCATCTTCCGCAGTTCATCGATATGCATGAAGCGGTTTTCAAAGACCGTTTCGTTGACGTTGCCCTTGCCCTTGGCCACTGCCAGCAGGGCCATGAACTGAGCCTGCATGTCCGTGGGGAATCCCGGATAGGGAAGGGTCTTGATATTCACCGCCTTCAGGGATTTGCCCCGGGCGTCCACCCGGATAAAATCCTCGCCTTCAAATACATCCACGCCGCATTCCCGGAGTTTCGCGGTGATCGGCGTCAGGTGGCTGGCTACGGTGTTGTGGATGGTCAGGTCCCCGCCGGAAATAGCCGCCGCTACCATAAAGGTCCCGGCTTCGATCCGGTCCGGGATCACCGTGTGTTCGGTCCCGTGGAGACTTTTTACACCGTCGATCCGGACGTTGTCCGTCCCGGCGCCTTTTACTCTGGCCCCCATCTTATTCAGGAAGTTGGCCAGGTCGACGATCTCCGGTTCCTCCGCCGCGTTGCGGATCAGGGTAGTCCCCTTTGCCAATGCCGCCGCCATGATCAGGTTCTGGGTGGCCCCTACGCTGGGGAAGTCCAGGTAGATCTCACAGCCCGTCAATTCATCTGCACAGGCTTCCACAAAGTCGAAGCCGTCTCTCTGGAAAGTCTTCACCCGGGCGCCCATGGCTTCCAGTCCTTTCAGGTGAAGGTCGATGGGACGGGCGCCGATGGCACATCCCCCCGGAAGAGCGACCACCGCTTTTCCGGTCCGGGCCAGAAGGGGCCCCAACACCAGCACGGAGGCCCGCATTCTTCCCGCCAGGTGCGGAGCAGCGCCTTCCGCTGTGATTTCCGGTGTTTCGATCTCCAGACTTTTTTGTTCCTTATCAAAATGGATCTTTCCGCCGATGTCCTCCAGGATGCAGCAAAGGACCTCCACATCCCTCAATTCCGGCGTATCGTTGATCCGGCATTTTTCCTTCGTCAAAAGCGAAGCTGCCATCAATGGCAGTACCGCATTTTTAGAGCCGCTGGCGGTGATATCACCCTTCAGGACTCCGGATCTTCTGACAACATATTTTGCCACAGTATATATCCTCCCGATTGGATTTATATTTTTCGAATCTCTAATAACAAAAAATACCACACTATGGAGAAAAAATCAATAGAAAATAGGAAATGCCCTGTTGTTCTGCGTAATTTCCAGTAAATACGCACGAAAAAATTATAAAAATTAAAAAAAATAGGTTGTATTTTCTTCCATTTTAAGGGATAATAGAGAGACACAGTGAATCATGAGCAAAGGAGGGGGTGGTTCCTTGAATATTACATTAACACTTGGGGAAACATGTATGCTTCTGATTTCGATTGCGTTGTTCATTTTGCTGCTTTACTGCATCAATCTGATCCGACATCTGATTCCTTCGATCAAACGATTGGTTAAAGTGATGGAAAACGTGGAAACGATCACCGATTCAGCCGCGAAAAGCACCACATCCGCAGAAGCCATTGTGGGCGATGTGATGGATGTGACTTCTTCTCTGGTAACTTCCGTAAAAGGTCCGGTGGGCATCGTAGGGCAGGCGACCTCCGTGGCAGGCGCCATCAAGATCATCATGGAGCTCATCCAGGATCGAAAAACCAGGGGTGTTATCGAAGAGGAGGACCCGTTGAGGGAAAGCTCGGAAAACACTGTAGACGACGAAGCCGAGAAACAAGGAGGAGCTGACGAATGAAAGCAACAGGTATTGTAAGAAAAGTAGACGAACTGGGTAGAATCGTTCTTCCGATCGAACTGAGACGTACACTGGATATCGAGATCAAAGATCCTTTGGAAATCTTCGTAGATGAAGAATGCATCGTTCTGAAAAAGTACACACCGGCTTGTATCTTCTGTGGCGGCACAAAGGATATGAAACGTATCAAAAACAAAAACATCTGTGCCGACTGCGTAGCAGAGCTGAAAAAACTGTAAACCAAAAAACCGAAACCGGGCTGGCATTGCCCGGTTTCTTTTTTTATCTTTCGTAAATACTCAGGATCTCTTTGGTATAGTTGCCCTCTGCATCGTAGACGCAGATCGGATCCAGGAATCTCAATTCCGGTCCGCCGTACTTGACGCAGTGGATCAGGAAGATGTTGGGGGCCTTGCCCTCCCGGGGCTGGACGAACTGCATTTCCTTGGGCTCCAGCCGGAACTTCCGGCAGGTCTCCACCACATCCGCCAGCCTTGCGGGTCGGTGGATCATGTAAAAGTCCCCTTTTTCCTTCAAAAGGTCTGCCGCGCAGCGGACAAAATCCTCCAGAGACCCTTCCGTCTCCTGCCGGGCGGTGTTCTTCACCGGATCCCCGCCGGGGATCCCTGCGCCCCGGGTCACATAGGGAGGGTTCGTCACCACCGCATCCAGCGTGCCTTTGCCGATGAGATCTGCGGCTGTTTTCACGTTCCCTTCGACCACCCGGATGCACTCCTGCAGATCATTGATCGCCACGGTCTTCCGGGCCAGTTCCGCCACCTCCGGCTGGACCTCCACCGCAAAGACCTGCTCCGGGTCGTATTTGTGCTTCAGGATCAGGGGGATGATCCCGGTGCCGGTGCCCAGATCCGCCGCCTTCGCACCCTTTTTCATCTTCGCAAAGTCCGCGATCAGCACCGCATCCACTCCATAGCAGAACCACCGGGGGTTCTGGACCAGCCGATATCCGCCAAAGCCGGTATCGTCGATCCGGATCGTCTTATCTTCCATCAATCCAGCAGCTCCTTGATATCTGCCGTGATCTCTTCATCCTTTTTATTGTTGTCCCGCCGCCGTTCGATCTTCTCGATCTCTTTCTTGCTGACGGTGAAATATTCGTCGTTGTTCCGGTCGTCGTCGCCCTTGCTGATGTATTTCACCTTGACGGTCTGCTTGAGGATATTGGTCTCCAGGACCTGGGCGTACTGCCCGCCGATCCGGACCCGATCCCCCACTTCCGGCATATGCTTCTTCATCTGGACGTAGACGTCGTTTTCATATTTCAGGCAGCACATCAACCGGCCGCAGATGCCGGAGATCTTCGCCGGATTCAGGGACAGTCCCTGGACCTTGGCCATTTTGATGGAGACCGGCTCGAAGTCTGACAGCCAGGTGTGGCAGCACAGGGCCTTGCCGCAGGTCCCGATGCCTCCGATCATCTTGGCCTCGTCCCGGACGCCGATCTGCCTCAGCTCGATCCGCATCTTGAAGACCCCCGCCAGATCCTTTACCAGCTCCCGGAAATCGACTCTTCCGTCGGCGGCGAAGTAGAAGATGATCTTCGTCTTGTCAAAGGTGTACTCCACGTCGATCAGGTTCATTTCCAGCTTGTGCTTATTGATCTTTTCCTGACAGATGGCCATGGCCTTGTCTTTGTTTTTCATATTGTCCTGATACCGTTTGGTATCCTCGTCCGTAGCGATCCTCAGGACCTTTTTCAGGGGAGAAACGACTTTCTCCTTCGGGACGGATTTCACGTCCTCCATCACTTCTCCGTATTCCAGACCCCGGGCCGTCTCCACGATAACGTGGTCGCCCTTTTTCGGGTCGAATCCCGCCGGATCGAAATAATAGATCTTTCCGGCCTTTTTAAATCTGATACTTGTTACTTTGACCATTTCGTTTACCCTCTTATCTTCAAAAACATATTCCGGATGGCATACCCTTTATTGGCATTCATCCATATATCGTTTTTTGCTTTTTCCAGTTCTTCCAGGGTCTGCAGGATCTGCTTCCGGGAGACCCTCTCCCCGGCCCGGGCCAGTTCTGCCATCTTATCCTGGTTCATGATCTTTTCGGATCCCGCTCCCAGATCCAACAGGAGCAGATCTCTGTACCACAATACTACCATATCCAAGAATTCCAGAGAAGAATCCTTGTCCGTCAGGTCCTCCTCCAGGGTCTTCATGAACTCCGGCAGAGACCCCGCTTCCGCCAGAGCTTCGGCGCAGGTGATGCTCCGCTCCCGCCGCTGCCGAAAATCCTCGTCCTGAAGCAGGCGGACTGCCTTCCCGGGACAGCCGCCGGCATAAGCCGCCGCCAGCTCCGCTTCCTTTTCCGGGATCCCCTTCTCTTCCACCAGGAAGGTCCGGATCTCCTCCGTTTCCGCCGGTTTCAGACGGATGCCGACACTTCGGGAAAGGATGGTAGGCAGGATATCGCTGCGCTTTTCCGTCAGCAAAAATACGCTGACGGTGGGGGCCGGTTCCTCCAGCGTCTTGAGCAGCCGGTTCTGGGCCCGGGGGGTCATGGTATCCGCCTTGTCGATGATGAGGATGGTATTGTCCCCGTCAAAGGGCTTGGAAAACAGGATCCCCTGGATCCCTTCGATCTGTTCGTCTTTGATGCTGCTGCCGTCGGTGGTGATATAATGAAGGTCGGCGTGATTGCCGCCCATGACTTTCTTACAGGCCGGGCATTCCCCGCAGGGCTCTCCGTCCCGGGGGTCTTCGCACATCTTCGCCTGGGCCGCCGTATAGGCCAGCCGGCGCTTGCCGATGCCGTCCGGGCCGTCGATCAGATAGGCATGGAAAGAGGTCCCCTGCCGGATCCGGTCCTTCAGCCGGGCTGCGCTGTCCCGGTTTCCCACAAATTCCGAAAATTTCATGTCCTACCTCACCTCTCCGGGGTGGGGAGGTTCCGCCGGGCGGGAAGACGCGGGACGTCTGAGGCCGAACATTTCGTCCTTTTTCATCCGCTCCTTCTTTTTCCGAAGCTGGTCTGCCCGTCTTTCCTGGGCCTTCAGATTATTCACCAGATTCTTCACTGCCAGGTACATGATAAAAACCAGGGGTACGCAAAGCAGCAATACCAGGATGAATTTGATGATCATCGTGATCTCCTCCCGTTATGCATGGTACAGGGGCAGGCGAATGGTGACCGCTGTCCCCTTCCCTTCCTTACTTTCAATGGAAATGGTCCCTTCGTGCTCTTCCACGATCTGTTTGGCGATGGACAATCCCAGACCGGTACCGCTGCCCATGGAGCGGGACCGGGCCTTGTCCACCCGGTAGAACCGTTCAAAGAGCCGGGACATTTCTTTTTCGGCGATGCCGATGCCGTTGTCCCGGACGGTGATATAGATATCGTCGCCCCGCTTCAGGGCATCCACATCGATCCGGCCTCCGGCCTCCGTATATTTGATGGAGTTGCTGAGGATATTCAGCAGCACCTGCTCGATCTTGTCCGGGTCCACATAAGCCGGCAGCTCCTGTTTCGGGTCGAACAGGGAATTCAGCTGCTGGTTCTTGTTGCTGGCGTTGATCCGGTTCTTCTGGATCACGCTTTCCACCAGCCGGGTCACGTTCTGGACGGACTTGTGCCAGGTCTCCCGTTGAGACTCTAGCCGGGACAGCTGCAGCAGGTCCTTCACCAGCCGGCTCATCCGGTCCGCCTCGCTGTCGATGACCGACAGGAACTGCCGGACCAGGTCCTCCTGTTCCAGGACCCCTTCGGAGTCCAGCATGGTCTCGGTGTAGCTTTTGATGGTGGTCAGCGGTGTATTCAGCTCGTGGGACACGTTGGCCACGAAGTCCTTCTGCATGCTCTCCAGTTTCTGCCGTTCGGTGATATCCTGCAGGATCACCACCAGGCTGACCTCGGAACTCCTCTTCTTGTCCAGGGTCTCATACCGGGCGAAATACACCTTCCCGTTGTATTCGAAGATCTCGTTGCCGCTGAGGTTCGCCCCGTCCATCTCCAGGGTCTGGGCCCGCAGGCTCCCCAGGGTCAATGCCGGGCAGAGCCCCCGGATCATGGAGCTGTAATCCCGGTTCAGGGCATATTCCTCCGTCACCTCCAGGATATCCAGGGCGGCGGAGTTGATCTGGATGATCCGGCCGCTGTAGTCCACGGCGATCAATCCATCCGCCATGGTCTTCAGCACCAGCTCCAGCTTGTTTTTCTCATCGGAGATCTCCTTCATGTTCTTTTCCAGCTGGTCGGCCATCCGGTTGAAGGAGGCCCCCAGCCGGCCGATCTCGTCATCGGACTGGACGTCCACCCTCTCCTTGAAGTCCCCCCGGGACATGGCTTCCGTCCGTCGGGTCAGCTGGTTGATGGGGCGGGTGATCCCCCGGGAGATGAGTACGCCCAGAATGATCGTCACGATCAACGCCACGATCATCGCCTGGATGAAGATCCGCATGGACTGCCTTAAGGTCTCATAGATCTCCGTCAGGTCTTTTCTCATATACAGGACACCGGTGGTGTCTCCTTCGTAATTGACGATGGGAAAGGCCATGTTCTTTACCCGGATCTCCTGGGTGCCGCTGACGCCGTCGCTTTCCGCGGTCTCACCGGACAGGGCCCGGGTGATCAACGCCTCGTCCAGGCTTCCCACCGCCGACTCGTCCACGAAGGTGGTGTTGCTGGCGGCCACGATCTTCAGCCTCGGATCCACGACAAAAATCTCCTCTTGGACAGCGGAGTACCAGGTGTCGATATTGGTTTGTATATCGCTTTGGAATTCGTCCAGAGAGTAGTAAGCGCTGAGGCTCTTCAACACGCCTTCCTCGGCAACTTTGGTGAGACTGTTTCGGGTATTTTCCATGTGGTAGGCTTCCAGCTGTTGGATAATAAAGACCCCGACGATAGTCAGGGCGATGAAAACCAGCAGGAAATAGATCGTGATGAGCCGTCGGCCTACGCTTCCCTTTTTCCACATATAGATTCCTTACGGCCGTCTGAAATAGTAGCCGATCCCTCTCTTTGTTCGGATATACTTCGGCTCGCTGGGGTCGTCTTCGACTTTTTCCCGGAGCCGCCGTATGGTCACGTCAACGGTACGGATGTCTCCATAATATTCATACCCCCAGACTTCCTCCAGGAGCTGTTCCCGGGAGAAGACCTGGTTTTCCTGTTCCGCCAGGTATTTGAGCAGCTCAAATTCCCGCAGAGTCAGTTCCAGCGG
>CADBSL010000003.1 GCA_902797345.1 uncultured Eubacteriales bacterium | reverse complement strand
CAGTGCCGTCGTTCACCTGTTCCCCGTCATTTCCCAGGGACGTATACCACCCCAGGAAGAGGTATCCCGGCCGGATCGGTTCCGGCAGCTCTCCATAGGACTCCCCCTGAATGACGATCTTGCTGCTGACAGGGGTCGTCCCACCGCCGGCATTGAAGCTGATCTTGTAAGGTTCCTGCGCTTCTTCCGCCGCAGCAGTACCTGCCGCCTCAGCGCCATAGATCGCCGACGGGTGGATCGCAAAGACCACCAGCCAGATCACCACAGCCATCAACACCGCCAGGCACAAAGCGATCACCCTCTGCCGAAGCAGTTCGCTGTCCTTCTTTCTCGTTTTCATCCCATTTTCTCCAAAAGGATCCTGTCGTTACAGCGCTCCTTTGATCGCCGCCAACAGGTCGTCAAATTCCGTAAAGGCGTCATATTCCGGGAACTGTTCGATGACATTTTCCGGCGCCCGGAACAGGAACCCCGCCTTGCTGGCCTGGATCATTCCCATGTCATTGTAGCTGTCGCCGCTGGCGATGGTGTCGAACCCGCAGGACTGCAGCGCTTTCACCGTTGTCAGCTTGGACTGGGGGCACCGCATCTTATAGCCGGTGATCATCCCGTTTTCGCCCACTTCCAGAGTATTGCAGAACAGTGTGGGCCAATTCAGCTTCTTGATCAGCGGTTTTGCAAACTGTTCAAAGGTATCGCTGATGACGATGGTCTGCACCGTCGCCCGAAGCTCATCCAGAAATTCTCTGGCGCCCGGCAGCGGATCGATGGTCTCGATGGTCTCCTGGATCTCCTTCAGACCCAGCCCGTGTTCCTTTAAAATATTCAACCGGAAATTCATCAGCTTATCGTAATCCGGTTCATCCCGGGTGGTCCGTCTGAGTTCGGGGATGCCGCTGGCCTCCGCAAACGCGATCCAGATCTCCGGTACTAATACGCCTTCCATATCCAAACATACAATATTGATTCCCATAGTCTCTCTTTCCTTTCGTTCGTTAAAAAAACATATCAATCTATGATACCATAAAAAAACCTGTTCAACAATAGGACAAAGACACGAAACCCCCAGGCCGCAGAGAGGCTTGGGGGTCCTGGTTTCCTATTCACTGCGCCGGTTCGGGGATCCTATTCCGCAAACAGCTCCGTGGACAGATACCGGTCGCCGGTATCCGGCAGCAGGGCTACGATGGTCTTGCCTTCGTTTTCAGGACGCTGCGCCAACCGGATCGCTGCGCAAAGGGCTGCTCCGGCGGTGATCCCGCAGACCACTCCTTCCTTCCGGCCCAGCATCCGCCCGGCTTCGTAGGCTTCTTCGTTTTCCAGCGGGATGATCTCATCGTACACTTCCGTGTCCAGCACCTCCGGCACAAAGCCTGCGCCGATGCCCTGGAGATTGTGGGGGCCCGCCGGTTTCCCGGACAGCACTGCTGAACCCGCCGGTTCCACCGCCACGATCTTCACCTCTGGCTTTTTCTCTTTCAGGAAATGGCCTACACCGGTGATGGTCCCGCCGGTCCCGACGCCGGCCACGAAAATATCCACCTCTCCGTCGGTATCTTCCCAGATTTCCGGTCCGGTGGTGGTGTAGTGGGCCTTCGCATTCACCGGGTTCACGAACTGTCCCGGGATGAAGCTGCCGGGGATCTCCTTCGCCAGCTCCTCCGCTTTTTCAATGGAGCCGGCCATTCCTTTCGCGCCCTCCGTCAGTACCAGCTCCGCTCCGAAGGCCTTCATCAGGAGCCGCCGCTCCATAGACATGGTCTCCGGCATGACGATGATGGCCCGGTAGCCTCTGGCCGCCGCCACCGCCGCCAGGCCAATGCCGGTATTGCCGGAGGTGGGCTCGATGATGGTGGCACCGGGTTTTAAGATTCCCTTGGCCTCCGCGTCATCGATCATCGCCTTCCCCACCCGGTCCTTGGCGGATCCGCCGGGGTTCATATTCTCCAACTTCGCCAGGACCTTCGCCTTGAGTCCCAGCTCCTTTTCGATATTCTTCAGCTCCAGAAGGGGCGTCCCTCCCATCAGCTGGTCTACCGATGTATAGATTCTTGCCATGATGTTGCTCCTTT
>CADBSL010000002.1 GCA_902797345.1 uncultured Eubacteriales bacterium | reverse complement strand
CCCATCTCTTCCAGGTCTGCCATTTCATTTCGAATGGTGGCCGGGCTGATGCCCAGGTCCAGCTTCTTGGACAGGGTCCTGGAACCAATGGGCTCCGCGGAAAACACAAAGTCATCGATGATGGCTTGCAGTATTTTCAGTTTTCTTTCTGTCAATTCCATTTTGTCACCCTCTTTGTTTGTTAGCACTCTCTTTGGTCGAGTGCTAATCACTACCTATAAGATACTACCAGTGATGGTGGATGTCAATATCTTTGGATACTTTTTTTGTGGAATTTTTTGAAGGGGATCGGAGATAGAAGATTAAAGAAAGCAGGAAGCTTAGAGCTCATTGCTCCTTGCTTCCAGCTTAAATTGGCCATAAATAGTTCCTGATAACTTTCCGAGATCTTTGAACCGATCCCGGATGGTTTCCCACTCTTCCGGGGCAAGGCCGCCGTTTTCCAGTGTCATCGGTCCGGAGATGTCGTACCGGCCTTCCAGAAGCTGCGAGACTTGGATCCGCACTTCCTGCAGCAGTGCCTGCCGGTATCCGTCGGCCCAGCTTTCCAGAAAGTAAGCTTCCGGCAGGATGTCCTTTTCGGAGTATTGGACTTCTCCGATGGAGGCTGCAAAACAGGCTTTTCCCTCCTCTTCCCGGATATCCACCGCTGCCTTCGGCTCCAGTTTCTTTTTGGCCCGCATACCGGTAAAAAGGGCTTCGTTCTCCACCGGGATCTCTCCCAGTGCTTCCACCATGGCGTGGGCCGCTGTATTCGTCAGGATCTCGTCCTTCGGTATTTCCAGTTGTCTGATCATTTATTCCACCTCGATAAATTCACTCATGACCGTGTTGGCCAGGTCCATCCCTTTTTTCGTCAATCGGATGTGGGTCGGCGTCTCTTCCAAAAGTCCCTGCTCCCTCACCCGGTCGATCTCGGCCCGGTAGACCTCCTCAAGCCGCCTGCCGGTCTTATCGAAGAACCGTACTTTTGACACTCCTTCCACCAGCCGAAGGCCGGTAAAGATCGCTTCCTCCCTGGTGTCCTTTTCCGAATTCGGATGGACCCATACCGTCTTCCCGCCGGGGCGAAGATACTCCTTCATCTCCTCTGTATTGGAAGAACGGATGCCTTCCAAATAGGAATGGGCACCCAGCCCGCATCCCAGGTAATCCTGCATGGTCCAGTATTTGAGATTATGACGGGATTCCCGCCCAGGTTTCGACGCATTGGAGATCTCATACTGCCGGCAGCCGGCCTTCTCCATAAGAGCCAGCCCCCTGTGATACATCTCCCGATCCGTTTCGTCATCCGTGACCCGGATCCTTCCTGATCGGAGATCCTCATAAAAAGGAGTCCCCTCCTCGATGATCAGAGCGTAAAAGGAAAGGTGCTCCGGCTCCAGTGCCAACGCTTCCTCCAGGGTCTCTTCCCAGTCTTCCAGGCTCTGCCCCGGCAGCGCGAACATCAGATCCAGATTGATATTGTCGATGCCGCCCTTTCGCAGCATCTGAACGGATCTTCTTGCCTCTTCGGCGCTGTGGATCCTGCCCAGGGTCCGGAGCAGCCGGTCATTAAAGGACTGGACCCCCAGGCTCACCCGGTTTACGCCGATCTCCCGGAAAGCCCGGATCTTTTCTTCCGTCAACGTGCCTGGATTGGCCTCGATGGAGTACTCCTGACAGGAAGAAAGATCAAAACTCCCCCGGACGGCCTTCCCCAATTCCAGGATCAGGTCTTCTTCTAAAACAGAAGGGGTCCCCCCGCCGATAAATACCGTATCCACCGGTCCGGCTTCGGGTCCCCTGTTCTTCATTTCTTCACACAAAGCATCCACATACGCCTTCCGTCCTTCCCGGTCCGCCGGGGAGGAGAGGAAATCACAATATCTGCATTTCCGCAGGCAAAAAGGGATGTGTATGTATAATCCAATACTATTTTTCATCGTATTTGAGCACAGCTGTGAAAGCTTCCTGAGGCACTTCCACGGATCCGAACTGGCGCATCCGTTTCTTCCCTTCCTTTTGCTTTTCCAGCAGTTTCTTCTTACGGGTGATATCTCCGCCGTAGCACTTCGCCAGTACGTCCTTCCGGTAAGCCCGGACGGTTTCCCGGGCGATGACCTTGGAGCCCACCGAAGCCTGGATCGGCACCTCGAACTGGTGCATGGGAATGACTTCCTTGAGCTTTTCGCAGACGAAACGTCCTCTCTGGTAGGCCTTGCTTTCGTGGACGATCATGGAGAAGGCATCCACCAACTCCTTGTTCAACAGCACATCCAACTTCACCAGTTTTGAGGGTTCGTACCCCACGAATTCATAGTCCAGCGAACCGTAACCCCGGGTCTTGGACTTCAGCGCATCGAAGAAATCATAAATGACCTCGTTTAGGGGCATGATGTATTCCAAAACGACGCGATTTTCGTTGATGTATTCCATGTGCTGCATCCGTCCCCTCCGGTCCTGGCAGATCTCCATGATGGAGCCCACGTATTCGTTGGGGATCATGATATTGGCCTTAACCATGGGTTCTTCCATTTTGGCGATCTCCACGGAAGGCGGCAGGTTGGACGGGTTCTGGACCATTTCCACCGTCCCGTCGGTCTTGGTGATCCGGTAAATAACGCTGGGGGAGGTGGTGATGATGGAAAGGTTGAATTCTCTTTCCAGCCGCTCCACGATGATCTCCATGTGGAGAAGCCCCAAAAAGCCTCCCCGGAAGCCGAATCCCAATGCCTGGGAGGTCTCCGGTTCGAAAACGAAAGCCGCATCGTTGACCTGGAGTTTCTCCAGGGCGTCCTTGACCGCTTCGTATTTTTCATTTCCGGCCGGATAGATCCCGCAGTAGACCATGGACTGGACCTGACGGTAGCCCGGCAGCGGTTCCGGAGTCGGGTTCTCCTGCAGCGTGATGGTGTCGCCTACCCGGGCGTCCGCCACCTGTTTGATGCTGGCGGTAAGATAACCGACTTCACCGGCCTTCAGTTCTTTAAAGGGCACGAATCCCGGTGCCAGGATCCCTACCTCTGTGACTTCATATACTTTCCCTGTAGCCATCAGCCGGATCATATCGCCCTTTTTCACGCGGCCGTCCATGATACGGGTGTAGATGATGACCCCTTTATAATTATCGTAGACAGAATCGAAGATCAGAGCCTTCAGCGGCGCATCCTCGTCCCCCTCCGGCGCCGGGATCCTCTCAACCACCGCTTCCAGCATTTCGTCGATGCCGATGCCTTCCTTGGCGGAGACCAGCGGTGCATCCGCGGCTTCGATGGCCAGCATCTCTTCCACTTCTTCAATCGCCATCTGCGGGTCGGCACTGGGCAGATCGATCTTATTGATCACCGGCATGATCTCCAGATCTTCATTGGCTGCCAGATACGCATTGGCCATGGTCTGGGCTTCTACCCCCTGGGTAGCGTCCACGATCAGCAGCGCCCCTTCACAGGCCGCCAGGCTTCGGGACACCTCATAGGTGAAGTCCACATGGCCCGGGGTGTCGATGAGGTTAAAGATGTATTCGTTTCCATCCTTGGCATGGTAGACCACCCGCCGGGTCTGGAGTTTGATGGTGATCCCCCGTTCCCGTTCGATGTCCATGTTGTCCAGGATCTGTTCCTTCATATCCCGCTCGGCCACTAGGCCGGTCCGCTCCAGGATCCGGTCTGCCAGAGTGGATTTGCCGTGGTCGATGTGGGCGATGATGCTGAAGTTTCGTATATAGTCTTTATAGGACACGGATGTTTCCTCCTACCTTTTTCTTTCTCTCGTTCTATTATATCGGTTCACGCTTTTCTTCGCAAGGAATTAGTATATTATTGTTACTCCGGTCTGCAGTCTCCGGAAGAAATCCTCTCGGGGACGCTCTCGCTCATGGCTTCCAGCTGATAGCTTAAAGCTTGATGACGGTTACAGGCAGGGGCGGGTCGTTGGGGCGGTTGAAGTATTCGTGGGTGATGACCAGGTACTTCTTAGGATCCAGGGTCTTCAGGAAGGAAAGGATGGCCTCCCGTTCTTCATGTCCGCTGTCGCCTCCGCTGTAGATGCAAAGGCTCATCAATCCGTCCTTCTTCAACAGACGCAGTCCGGCTTCGATGGCGGGGATGCTGGTCTCGGCCTTCGTGGCACATCCGTGGTCCCCGCCGGGCAGGTATCCGAAATTGAAGACGACTACATCCGCCTCCTCCCGCACGTATTCCTCCATCTTTTCGTGGGAATCCAGGATCAATTCCGTATTGTCCGGACATCCTGCTTCCACCAGCCGGTTTTTTGTATTTTCGATGGCCTGCTTTTGGATATCGAACCCGTACACTTTTCCCTTCTCTCCGGCCTGACGGCTCAGGAACTCGGTATCGTTCCCATTTCCGGCGGTGGCGTCGATGCACAGGCTGAACCCCGGAGCGTACCGGCGGATCAGATCGTGACAATAATCGGTGATTTGAAATCGTTTCATCGTTTTTCTCCAACAAACAAAAAAAGACGGGAGACACACCGTCTTTTTTTACATTTACTTCTTTGGCATCCTTAACTTGAATGCCTGCATGATCGGCGGCAAAACCGTTCATGCGTGGGGAATAGGGTTTGAACTATTCTGCAAATTCCCGATTATACAGCTTGTTTAATCTGGAAACTTTTCTGGATGCTGCGTTCTTGTGTAAAACACCTTTTGCAGCAGCCTGCATGAGTTTTTTCTCAGCTAAAACGAGGTTTGCCTTCGCTTCTTCTTTTTCGCCGGCTTCCACAGCAGCATAGAAGTTCTTCAGAACGGTTTTGTTATGTTCCTTGACTCTTCTGTTTCTGGCTGTTTTGCGGTCGAT
>CADBSL010000001.1 GCA_902797345.1 uncultured Eubacteriales bacterium | reverse complement strand
CTGTATCACGAAAAGGCCAGCGGCAGCGAACTGTACGGTAAGGATACCAACAACGGAGACAAGAACTATACGAAATATACCTATGAGCTGAAATATACGGAAGGCGCACCCTACATCTACTATCCGTCGGAGTGGTGCGACGCCTTCGTGGACTGGTGTATGTGGAGCACTTACGGTTCCTGGAAGGCGAAGGAGCTGATCTGCGGGTCTTTCAACGGCTATACACCGTCTTCTTCTACTTATTATAAGAACAAAAAGCAGTGGTATACGACTCCGAAGGTGGGGGACCAGGTCTTTTTCCAGGGACCCACCCGGATCAATCACACCGGGATCGTCATCAAAGTGACGGATACCCATGTTTATACTATTGAAGGCAATGCCATCAACCGGGTCCGGAAGCGCGTGTATCCCCTGGGGACCAGCGCCATTGCCGGATACGGGCGTCCGAATTACGATGCGCCGGCAGCTGTGGCACACCCGGCAACCGACATCAAATCCGTGGAAGTGGCCAGCGGGGTCACCAAAGTGGGCTCCTGGTCCTTTGCCACCTGTACGGCCCTGACGGCAGCCTCCCTGCCCAACGGATTGACGGAGATCGGGGAATATGCCTTCTACAATGACATCTCTCTGCAGAGCGTGAACCTGCCTTCGACACTCCAGACCATCGGCAACGCAGCCTTCCAGAACACCGCCATCGGCAGTGTCTGGCTGCCGGATTCTGTGAAGACCATCGGCAACAGTGCCTTCTTCGGGTGCCAGAGCCTGGTGGAAGTGGTGATCCCGGAGGGCGTCAAGAAGATCGAAGAATTCACCTTTATGGGGTGTGAGAACCTGAAATCGGTGACCCTTCCCTCTACACTGACCAGCATCCAGCTATCGGCCTTTGCGGCTTGCGACAATCTGGCGGATATCGTGTTCCGGGGGACCCAGTCTCAGTGGAATTCGGTACAGAAGCTGGCAGAGGACAACGGTGGCGGGAAGTATAATCTGACTCAGGACATCCACTATAATAATGCACAGAAAGTAGCAGGGTTCTATGATGTTTATACCGACGACTGGTTCGCGAATGATGTGCAGTACGTGAAGGATCACAGCCTGATGAACGGGACCGGCGCAGGCGTCTTTGAACCTTCTACGGGCGCCAGCCGCGGGATGATCGTCACGATCCTGTATCGTCTGGCAGGAAGCCCGGCCACTGCGGCGGCTGCCTCCGAAGTGATTCCTCTGGAAGAGGATTCCTCGGACGAAGGCCTCGGAATGACAACAGAAACTGCACCTCAGAATGACACGGACGCTGTCATCCTGAGCGAAGCGAAGGAAACGGCTTCCAGCTTCCAGCTTCCAGCTTCCAGCCCAGAGCTCCAGACTCCAGACTCCGAGCTCCAGACTCCGGACTCCAGTCTCGAGTCTCCGGAAAGCGAGGCGACGGAACCTTCGGAAAGCATGGAACTCCCGGCTTCCGGCTCCGAGCTCGACATCACCGGCACGGAAGAATCCGAAACCTATACGGCCCCGTCCTCCTTCAAGGACGTGGAAGCCGGAGCCTGGTATGCGGATGCTGTAGCCTGGGCGCACCAGAACGGCATCGTCAACGGGTATGAAGACGGGCGCTTCGGGCCCAATGACCCCATCACCAGGCAGCAGCTGGCAACGATCCTGTATCGATATGCGACGCTGACCGGTGCGGTCAGCAAAGCGAACGGCGCAGGGGTAAACCTGAGCAAATATAAGGATGCGTCTCAGATCGGCGACTATGCAGTGGATGCGATGAAGTGGGTCAATGCAGCGAAGATCATGACCGGCACCTCCGCTACCACGCTGGAACCGGCCGGCAACACCAACCGGATGCAGATCGCAGCAGTGCTGCACCGTTTCTGCCTCCTGTAGGAACACAAATAATCGAAGAGAACAGATGACCGGGTGGAACAACGACCGCCCGGTCATTTTATGTCTCCAGTCGTTGACAATGGTCGGAGGTATGTTACAATGTGAAACGATGCGAAGACAAGGGAAGGTGAGAACGTGAAAGGCTTGCACTACGGGTGGATCGTCTGCCTGGCGGGAGCGTTGACGATATTTATAACGATGGGGACGGTGTCCAACGGATTTGCCGTTTACCTGCCCTATATCATGGATGAATATGGGCTGACCAACGGACAGACTTCTTCGCTGGTGATGCTGCGGTGTTTGGTGGCTTTTTTCTCGATGCTATTGATCCGGTTCTTCTATGACCGGGTATCGCTGCGGATCGGGATCTTCCTGTCGGCGTTCTTTGCCGGGACCGCTTTTGTCCTTTATAGTTTCGCCGGAGGGTACGGGTTGTTCTGCCTGGGGGCGGCGATTTCAGGGCTGGCCTATGGGCTGGGTTCCATGATCCCCATTTCGATCCTCATGGGAAACTGGTTTTACCGTCGGCGGGCATTGTCTCTGAGTATCTGCGGCGCCGGCAGCGGGATCGCCACGATCTTTCTCCCGTTGATCACGACCCGATTGGTAGAGTCCAGTTCCCTGAAAACGTCATTTACTCTGGAGGGCGCAGCGATCTGGGTCCTGGCGGTGATCCTTGTGATCCTGATCCGGAACGATCCCTCGGAGAAAGGTCTCAGACCTTATGGCCAGGGCGCTCCCGGAACGGAAAAGGCAGACGCCAGAAAGAGCCATGCCGGCAGAGGTCTGTCTCCGGGGATGTGGGTGGCCATGTGCGCTGCCTGCCTCGTGATGGGCGGACTGGCCAATCCGGGGTTTTCTCACTTGACGGTGTTGTTTGATTCCGAGGGGATCTCCGCCATGGATATCGCTTTGGTGATCAGTGTGGTCGGAGTGATGATCGTGATCGGGAAACTCCTCTACGGGGAGGTCACTGACCGGGTCGGAGGGTTGGCTTCGACTATTCTCTTTGGTGGGATCCTGATCGCCGGACATGTGATGTGCTGCCTGACTTTTACGGGGAACAAAACCTTTTGTTTTGCCGGAGGGGTGGCGTTGGGACTGGGATACGCCCTTTGTTCCATCGGACCTTCCGTCTGGGCCGGAGATCTGGAAAAACCGCAACGATACGGAGATGCAGTCCGCCGATTTCAGGTTACCTATGCCGGAGGCGCTTTGGCGTTTTCCGCTGTTCCCGGCGTGCTGGCGGATCTGACCGGCAGCTATATTCCCTCCTATATCCTGTTTTCCGTTTTTAACGGAATATCGCTGTTGATCGTGGTGTGGGCGTACCTGTTGAGCCACCGGAAGGCTCGGGCGGATGTTCGCTGGCGGCATCCAGACGGGGAAAGGGTATAATGAGCTTTGAAAGAGCGTAAAATCTTTGAAATTCCCTCGGATTCAAATTGACAACCTGCGGTTTTTTCAGTAATATAGTGGGGTAGAGCAAAAAGGCTGAGAAAAAGAGAGTAGGATGCAGGAGCCTTCCAGAGAGCGGCCGGTGGGTGCGAGACCGCAGACGAGCGCATCTGAAAATCACTTTGGAGCCGGTGAGCTGAAAAAACAGTAAGCCCACCCGTCCCCGCGCGTTAAGCGGACAGAGCGATATTTATTTCCGGAAGCCTATCCGGGGATCAAATATAACACGGGTGGTACCGCGGTTTTTTATCGTCCCGAAGACATTGTCTTCGGGATTTTTTCGTCTTTGGAGTCGACCTATAATGATTCGACCTAAAATGAGGGCTGCCTTTGGGCGAGCAATAGTTCCTCGGAGGAAAGGCGCTCGTAGAAGTGGAAACATCCAAGGCGATCTAGCCCCGTGAAAGGCGCCGATTCCGGAGAGGAAGCTATTGTCGCCCCCCGCAGCCCGTACTATCGATAAATAAATGAAATAATCATAAAAGGAGAAGACAATGTTTGAGAATCTATCCACCAAACCCATCGCCGAACTGCAAAAAGAGCAGGTCGCACAGTGGGAAAAAGAAGACCTGTTAGACAAATGCGTCAAGACCCGGGCAGACATGCCTGCCTTCGTGTTTTATGAAGGACCGCCCACTGCCAACGGCAAACCGGGCATCCACCACGTGATGGCCCGTACCCTGAAGGACTCCGTCCTGAGATACAAGACCATGAAAGGTTACCAGATCAAGCGGAAGGCCGGTTGGGACACCCACGGTCTGCCGGTAGAGATCGAAGTGGAAAAGCAGCTGGGCATTTCCTCCAAACCCGAGATCGAAAAATACGGCATCGCGGAATTCAATGAAAAGTGCCGGGAATCCGTTTTTACCTATGAAGCTCAGTGGAGAGAGATGACCAAGAGAATGGGGTACCTGGTAGACCTGGAACACCCCTACATCACTCTGGACAACGACTACATCGAATCCGCCTGGTGGATCCTGAACAAGTTCTTCAAAGAAGGATTCATCTATGAAGGCTATAAGATCCTGCCTTACTGCCCCCGGTGCGGAACGGGACTGGCTTCCCACGAAGTAGCTCTGGGCTATAAGGAGATCAAATCCGAGACCGCTACCGTCCGCTTCAAGAAGAAGGGCGCGGAAGACGAATACTTCCTGGCATGGACCACCACCCCCTGGACACTGGCGGCCAACGTCTGCGTAACGGTGGGCCCGGACGTGGATTATGTAAAGGTAAAATATGAAGACGGCAATATCTATTACCTGGCGAAAGCCCTGGCTCCTACCGTTCTGAAGGGCGAATATGAAGTCTTGGAAGAAATGAAGGGCAAGGACCTGGAATACCAGGAATATGAACAGCTGATGCCCTTCGTGAAAGTGGAAGGCAAAGCCTTCTACGTGACCTGTGCAGATTACGTCACCACGGAAGACGGTACCGGCATCGTCCACACTGCCGGCGCCTTCGGTGAAGACGACTACAATACTTGCCGGAGATACGGGATCCAGGTAGTGAACCCGGTGGCGGAAAACGGGAAATACCTGACCACTCCCTGGGAAGGCAAGTTCGTTATGGACGCAGATCCGGAGATCATCAAATGGCTGGCGCAGGAAGGCAAGCTTTTCGCCAAGCAGAAGATGATGCATAACTATCCCCATTGCTGGCGCTGCCAGACGCCGCTGCTGTATTACGCAAAGCCCAGCTGGTACATCGAAATGACCAAGATCAAGGATGTGCTGATCCGGGAGAACAACAAGGTCAACTGGTTCCCGGATTTCGTGGGAGAAAAGCGGTTCGGCAACTGGCTGGAAAACCTGAATGACTGGGCCATCTCCAGAAGCCGTTACTGGGGGACACCGCTGAACATCTGGCGGTGCGAATGCGGTCACCTGGAATCCGCCGGCTCCCGGAAAGAGCTGATGGAAAAGGCCATCGAAGACATCGACGAGACCATCGAACTGCATCGTCCTTATGTGGATGACATCCACTTCAAGTGCCCGGAATGCGGAAAGACCATGAACCGTGTGCCGGATGTCATCGACTGTTGGTTCGACAGCGGCGCGATGCCCTTTGCTCAGCAGCACTACCCCTTCGAGAACAGTGAACACTTCGACGAGGAACTCTTCCCGGCAGACTTCATCTGTGAAGGCAT